>CAYRDH010000026.1:7464-10005 GCA_964423025.1 uncultured Candidatus Saccharibacteria bacterium
TTACAGACTGTTATATCTAAAAATCTAGATACTAAATCTGTAAACAAACTAAGAATTAAGTTCTTAAGCGAGATGGGTTTCTTAAACGATTTCACTGTGTGTATGCATTGTGGTAGTGATAAAAACCTTGAGTTTATAGACAGAAAAAACTTTGCACTTGTTTGTAAAAATTGCTACAGTAAAGGGAATAGTAGCCCCCTTGGGGAGGATCCTTATGGGTCCTCTGTCCTGACAGAAATTATAGATAAATACATTAAAAGAGTGGTGGAAGAGATATAATGAAATTAAAAACTGCCCTGACAACACTGTTTCTTTTTCTACTTTCTTTTTTGTTTGTAGATAAAATCTCTGCACAATTCTTTTATCCCCCATCTACTTCTGGGGATGTTGTTGTATCTGCAAGTATAAATGTAGACTTGTATTCGCAGTTATCTCTTTCTCCTTCTACAGTTGAAGCAGGGCAACCTTCTACTGTTAGCATAATTTCACTGTTGCCAGATGGGACATCTAGGAGTGGAAGGGAGATAGTTATATATATAGATGGTAATTCAACAGGAGTTACTATAGTCCAACCACAATTAACAAACTCTCAGGGCAAGACTACTGGTTCTCTTAGTTCAACAAGGCCAGGGACATATACTGTATGTGCCAAGGATGTAACAGAGGGTATAGAGATTTTTATTGCAGATTGTGAGATCCTATATGTAGTCCCAGTTCCTGCTCCACAGATGCTCTCTGAACCAGAATATACCAAGGGAGACAGCAATATTGTTATGTGGAATATGGTAGGGAGTGGGGTTTATGAATATTATGTCGAAGTTAGTACAACGTCTGATTTCTCTACAGTTTTAGATAACAGTGGTTGGATAAATAATCTTGCTTACGAATTTGACAATCTTGAAGATGGACAGATTTATTTTTACCGTGTTAAGGCCAGGAATAGTTATGGTGTAGAGGGAGGTTGGTCCAATGTTGTGTTTAGTGTTCAGGATGATGCGGGACCCCAGATAGAGTACATAGGAACTTCAGATATGGAGGAGAACACCAATGTTAGCTGGGATAGGGATTATGAAATAAACATTAGGTATAGGATTACAGATAACGTCGCTATATCAAGCAAAAGCTTCTGGTGCCTAGCTAATGATGGTAGTAGATATGATTGCCTTTATACTGCAAAAGAAAATGGAGATTTCTGGGATATTACTATTCAACTTAAATATCTAGAGAAAACAGCAAGTGGAAATCTTTTTGAAGAATACAGGTTCTGTGCAGAAGCTGCAGACTCAGTAAATAATGTAACTAGAAATTGTGAGGCAAAGCTTGAGGTAGAAATAGAAACCCCAGAGGAGGAGATTCCAAGGCCAACAATTCCTCCAATAATAACAAAGATTATAGATCGGTTAGATAAATTCTTTGACGAGACTTTCTTAAAGCTAAAGCAAGCACCTTTAGACAACATTACAGTTACAACTACTGCAATTAACTTAACAATTGGTTTTGGTTTCTTAATAGCAACGCTTGGTTCCCTGCCATATATTCTCTTCCAATTATTCCTATCCATACTTACACTTCTTGGTCTCAGGAAGAAATCCAATGTTAGTGGTTATGTATATAACTCTCTAACTAAAGAACCTATTAAACAGGCTGTAGTAAGGGTGTTTAATGAGGTGCATGAATTAATTTGGACTAGTGTTACAGATTCCAATGGTTATTTTATGGCCCCAGAGGTTAAGGATGGGGAATATTACATAACTGTTACCGCGAGAGATTATAATTTCCCATCTAAGATTGTGTATGGTAAGAAGGACTTTCCTCTTGAGAATGTTTACCATGGAGATCCATTTCTTACAAAGGATGAGGAGATTCCTAACTTCTCTGTCCCTATGGATCCTGTAGATGTTAAACCTTTAAGGCAGAAGCTTGCTAAGATTTTTTCTAGTACGAAATTAATATGGCAAATAGTTCTAATTCTTCTCTTCGTATTCGGTCTTCTACTAAGTATCTTTGCCCTTGTTGTTACAAGAATCTGGTGGAATTACGTTATGGTTGCTTTGTACATCCCATCTCTGTTCTCTCTCTTCTTTAGTATGTTCTCGAAGAGTAGTAAATTTGGGGTTGTTAGAGATACAGAAAAGAAACCAGTAGATGGGGCAATAGTAGGTCTTAAAGAGAAGGATTTTGGCAAGCTTGTTTCCAAGAGGGTTACAGATGGTCTAGGTAGATACAAATTCCTTGTAGATAGGGGTGTTTATGAGATGTCTATACTGAATTCAGATCTTAAGGTTGTAGATGGTGAAGAGTTAGATAGTATAGAGATAGAGAAGAAGGGAGGGCAGATATTAGCGCCTAATATAACGGTAAAGAGATTAGAGGATGATGTGGAGGATGAGGAGTTAATAGAGGCTCTAGAGGAATTGTAGGTGGTTATTGAAAAAAAGGCTCTCTACTGGTATTATCTCAATTGCTATTGTGGGTGTATAGCTCAATTGGTAGAGCAAGCGACTCTTAATCGCTAGGTTCAGGGTTCGAGCCCCTGTACAC
>CAYRDH010000027.1:0-9893 GCA_964423025.1 uncultured Candidatus Saccharibacteria bacterium
TCTCTCTAATGTTTTCTTCATATGTACAGCAAATAATCTAGGAGGCCTCTCTGCAGCATTACTTGATCGTGTAGAAGTTATTCGCTTTACTAGTTACTCCGACCAAGAAAAGGAGGTTATTGGTAAGGAATATATTCTTCCAAGAGTTCTGAAGAATCTTAATATCTCTCCAGAATATATAAAGATAGAGGAGGAGGTGTGGCCATTAATAATTAGACCTGTTGGATTCGATGCTGGTATAAGACAATTGGAAAGAAATATCACAACCATTGTAAGGAGTGCTGCACGAATGATTGTTGAAGGGAAACCTCTACCTATTGTTATAAACAGCTCAAATTTGACGGATTATGTGTTAGCTGACCAGGGCCCGCTTAGTTAAGAATTTCTCAAGAAGTCAAACAAAAGTAGAGAACTGGGAGACAAAGAGCTCTGTGAGAAAATTATATCCCTCGGAATGGATTTGAAAGCCTAAGAGATGAGACAGCCTTTCTAATTTTTGGACTCCCCATCCCCTTTGGAACGGTTGGTCTGTCTTGTTGCTTTTTCTCTGCTTTGGATAGTAAAGAGAGGTCCATCCCTTGTTGAATAGGATCTATCTTCTTAGGATTAACTCCCTCTGTTACTAGGTAATTAGAGATTTCAATGTCCCCATTGTTTGTATTAGAGTTGCTCATCATTATCCTCCGGATAACTTTCAATTAAACCTTGTGGAGTTAAATGTTTTTTCCCTTTCTGAATATCCTCACGAGATTGTACTGCTTGACCAGAGAGAGTATTACTCTTAATTCTGTCTAAGACACTTTTCTCTCTTTGAAATTTATCTGGGTTTAGTTGCTCTTCTTGTTCCCTCAATCTCTTCTCTATCTCTTTCTGGTATTCTGCTCTCTCCATCTGTATTGTACTTCTCTGTCCCTGTGTTCTTTTAACAGCTTCTTCAATTATTTCTTCTTGCCTTGCCATCCCCTTTCTGTCTTTCATAGGTCTTTGTTCTGTTGGAGGTTCAAATATCTCGGACAAATCTTCTAGAGTTCTAGTATCTGTTTGGCCCTCCCTCTCTCTAAGTTTCTCTAAATCTCTAGGGTCAGAAGTTATTAACTCATGTTCTGACACACTAGACAGTACCTGGATTCCTACATGGTTGGAGCCAGCGAAGAATAGTCCTTGTCCTTGATCACAGTTAAGAAGGAAGTTCTTCTCTCCATCTGAGAGATTAAAGACCTGTTGTAGTTTCTCTACTGCCGTTGGACTCTGCATCATGAGCATCTGTATAGAGGAATTTGAGATTATAGCTTTCCCCATATCATTGTTTAGGAAGTCTGCGACGTCCTGGGTTATCGTCGATAATCCAAGGTAATATTTCCTAGCTCTTTTTGCAATTGAATACATAAATTTGGCAGAGTCTTCAGACTGCATCATGTACCAAGCCTCATCGACTATTAATAATCTTCTCTTTCTTTCCTTCCTGATCTTGGTCCAGATGAAGTCCAGCATTAAGTACATGGCGAGAGGTTTCAATTCTTCCTGTAAATCTCTAACGCTAAATACTGTGAATGGATTATTTATTTCAAAGTTACTTGCCTCATTGAAAACACCAGCACCGCTTCCAATGATGTATTTCTCTAAACGCCTTGCCAATCCATGGGCTTCTGTCTCTGCCATTCCTTTTAAGACTTTATACAAATCTTCTAGAAGGGGAGGGGTCTTGGTCTGTGTATCTGGGTCAAATGTTATTCCTTTCTCACGGTATGTTAGGATTAGAGCTCGGTCTAGGATGGAACTTTCTATATTGGAGAGTTCTCCTAACATAACCTTAAAAAATCCCTGCAATGCTAGGAGCTTCATTCTCAGCTCATCATCTCCTTCTTCTTTTACACCAGATAGTTCAAAGGGGTTCATTTTGTTTCCTTTATCTTGGGAGAATGAGATGTAGGCTCCATTCACTGCTCCTGCGAGGTCCTCGTACTCTCTTTCAGGGTCAATGATAAGGATCTCCGTCCCGAGCATTAGGCTTCTAACGGCTTCAAGTTTAACAAAGTAGCTTTTTCCTGCTCCGGATTTTGCAAAGATAACGGCATTTGCATTCTCTAAATCGAAACGGTCGAAAATCACTAAACTCCTATTATGTAGATTAAGTCCATACATAATTCCGTGATCCATAGTAAGCTCCGATGTCACGAATGGGAATGTTGTTGCAAGGGAAGTCGTGTCCATATTTCTAGTTATGTACATACTGTCTAGTCCAAGAGGCTGAGAGCTTATGAATCCTTGTTCCTGTTGTAGAGTCGCAGGTTTAGCAGTCACATTTATAGCGGCGAGGGTGGAGGTTACATTCCTAGAGATTTTTTCAAGGGTATCCTTATCCCTGGCGTAGAGAGTTATGTACATAGAGAAGTGGAAAAATTTCTCTGTCCCCTCTGCAATGGAATCTTGAAGCTGTTGCGCATCTGCTAGCGCTACCTTGAGTGAAGGGTCAACGACTTTCCTGTCTTCCATCTGCGAATAAAGTGAAGCTTCCATCTCTCCAATTTTCTTTTTAAGTTTCTCTAATATTGTTTTGTTGTCTACAGGGTAGTAAAAGGTGCTTATTCTTAAGGAGTGTTCGAAATTGATTATGGGGGAGAGCCAATTTGGTCCAACAAATCTTGGGTATCCACTTACAAATAATGTCTTAAAGAAATAGTCTCCTATTTCTAAATTATTAAAATCTACTTCTAGATCTATTGGAGCAACTATGTCCTGTATGGACATATCTGAAGGAATTAGTTCCCGAACACTATGTGGGTCATTATCTATGTATTGAGTTTCTTCAAAGTTTTCATCTTCAACGACTTCACTCTCTTGCTCTTTCTTATTTGATTTGCCTAGTAATTCGGTAAGGTTATCCATAACCTTTGTAATAATGTTCTCCTTTTTCTTCTTTTTCTCTTCCTCTTCTAAAGTTTTTGTGTCATTGTATCTATTTCTCTCTTCATCCGGGCTGTTCTGTCCTTCCTCCCGAAGTTTCGAGATCTCCTGCTGGAATGTGGCATACTTTTCCCCAGTTGTTTTAAGCTTCTCATTATTCTCGACTAACTTTTTAGTAGTTTGGGTCTCAAAGGATCTGTTGTAGTTATTCTTTATCTCATCCATTATTCTTCTTCATCAGGGTTATATATTGTATAAAATTCAGACAATAGCTCTTTAGTTGTCAACTGATGGCCGAAGAGCCCCATTCTACTAAGCTGTTTCAGAATATGATCTCTCTTGGGAAAAAGGAAGATCTTTGCTTTCTCCAGTAATTGCTCTGCTTTCATCTGGCTCATTCTCTCTTGCTCCTCTTTGTTCTTCTTAGAATCTAGAATATTCGCACCGGGGATTGGTGCTCCAGGGCTGTAAGGAACAACTATGAAAAAATTTTTGTCTAGGACATCATTTTGGACGATTAGTTTCTGAACGAAATTTGTGTATATATCTAGTTGTTTTTTAAGACCCTCGCTCATCTGTTTCTGGTCCATACTGGTTTTTAGATAGTCTATATAATTAGAGATATCTATCCTCTTGGTTCTGATGAGAATCTGTATCCTGAAATTAAGAGAGTTTAGTAGACCCGCAAATGCATAGATTTTATTGTCTTGTTCATACTCTGCAAGGAGGTCGAAGTTAATGGAAGAAGTTTGTATAACCATTGCCACACTACCCTGTGTCGTTATTATTAAATCATCTCGGATATCTCTTATTCCGAGGTGATCTTGTGTTGATGCTGTTGCTCTTGCTCTCGCTTTTTTATCCACCTTATAGAGTGCTAATTTTAATTGGCAACTTATCTTTTTTGTCTGTTACTTCCAACTGAACCTTCGGAAATTCATATGTAGGATGTTGAAATTCTAACACATATGTTCCAGGTTCCCATAATTTATTTGTTAAGAAGTAACCACTTTCTCCAGTCTTATTTGCATATAGAACTCTTCCATCCGAAGACTTAAGATATACAATAGCATTAGGAACAGGCTTTGAACCATTAGCAAATAGCCAGGCATTTATATTCCCAGGGAGTCTTTCTGCACTTGCTATGTTGAATTGGTATTTTGATATGTTATCTTCTGTAATTATTATTTTGTTCGGAGAGGGTATAGCTTTAGTAAGCTGAGGATCTATATTAAGTTCCTCATCTAACATGTCTCCAGGGTCATTCTCCTCAAGATTGTGAGATTCGTTTTTACTAGGTAAGCTTTCTCCAATTATTTTCTTCTTTTTGATTTTAATGTCTTTAGGAATTAATTTTCCCTCTTCGTCTGGTTTGAGTTCTGGTTTTGCTCCTTTTGCTTTTAATTCTTTGTTTAACCAGACTCTTTGTGTTGGGTTTGTTATTGCTGTAATGTAATTTTTTATAAAGACATCTGCATCTTGGTCATTTACTGGGACTAGACCAAGGAAAGCTCCTAGTCCAGAGGATACGACAAAAACCGGGATGCCAAGTAAAGCAGGAATGACATCAGATACAACTAGGTATATCATAATTCCTCCAAAACCAAGTCCTATCGCTAAGTAAGCAAACTCTTTAAGAGTAAACTTTGTAAAGAGTTTGAACTCTACGTCTAGTATATTTTGCGGGATCGCATGTTGTCTCATATTTAGGCAGATTTTACTATTTTTTCTCTATAAAGTTTACCAGAATATTGGAGATACTTACAATGTCAGGTATTCTAGCAATTGAATTGAAGACGATTTGATTTTGTAAGTGGTATTATAATGGTTGTATGATGATGAGATATTCAAAATTTAAGGAGCTCCTTAAATTTAGGAGAGCAATGGGTTTAACCCTTTCCAAAGAGAAAGTGAAATATATTTGGGGCAAGAGATTTATTAAAGAGGTTAATCAGCGAGAGATTGAGGGCCAAGGAGTTTCTTCATTTCTTTTTAAAGATGTTCAAGATATGGATGAGATATCTTTAGAAAAATTATTGATAGTCAGGGAGAATCTTTCAAAGTTAAAGGTTTTTAATTGGGTGAGGTTTGTCGGAGTGTCGGGTTCAGTTGCTGCTGGTTTTGCAAAGGAGAGTGATGATATTGATATATTTGTTGTAGTTAGGAATGGTACAATGTGGATTTACAGAGCAATTATTGCATTTAGGAATATATTTCATAACAAAATTCGTGCTAAAAGACACAAAGAGGTGAAGAACAAGTTGTGTGTAAATTTGATTTGTGAGGAACGTGGATTGGAATTCCCGGATGATATTTTTAATATGCATGAGCTCCTTTTTTTGATTCCGATATATAACAAGAAGTATAAGAGGTATGTCTTATCTGTTAACCCATGGTTAGAGGAACACTTTTATGTTAAGAAAGAATTGCTAAGATCAAGAACAATCCCCCTAAAAAGAGTATTCTTTCTTCTTAGGGTTTTCAATTTTCTTGCTTTTGTTGCACAGTTAAACTTTATGTTTATTTCAGGACATAATCCAGAGATGAAGAGATTATTTGAAAATAATAAAAAGGGAAGGATAGAATTTTTTGAATATGGATTCAGGATGGAAAAGCTGGAGAAATATATTAACGAATAATTACTTAAAAGAGTTTAAATCTATTAGTTGTGCTTTCTCTAAGACCTCTTTTGGAAGTTCCTTGTAATTCACTATTGTTATGAAAGTTTGTTGTTTAGCAAGAAAATCCTTGTCGAACACTTTTTTTGCATTTGCTTTGTCCAGTTCTGAGGATATATCATCTAGTAAGAGTAGGGGATAGAATCCTAACTTGTTTGCCACTATCTCTTGTTTACGAAACAGCAATTGTCCAATGGATAGTCGTTTCTCTCCTCTTGACCCAAATTTTTTTATGTCCATTCCGTTTACTAAATTCCAATCGTCTCGGTGTGGTCCAATATTCGTATAGCCTGTTGCAATATCTCTTTTCTTTGCCATTTCGATCTCCTCTCCGAGAGGGGTTTCTTCATTCGATCTTACGTATTGAATACGTAGTTTCTCTGAAGAAAGCTCCTTACAAAACTCGCTTCTTTTTTCTTGTATCTCCTCTGCGAGTTTTATAAATTTTTCTGTCCAGAAATTAAGTTGGGTGTCATTTCGAGCTACTATTCCCCTCTCATAAAAATCCTTAGAAAGCCTCTTAAGATAAGCGTTTCTCTGCCTTAATGTCTTTCTGAAAGTTTTTAGAGTGTCAGAGTAGTCATAATTTATTAAAGAGATTGTTTCGTCTAGGAAATCTCTTCTTTTGCTGGGAGATATCATTAATATCTCAATTTGTTCAGGATTAAAAATTGTAGATGCTGTTTTTTCAAAGAATTTTTTTGGGGTGGTCTTTTTTGTATCTATTTGAAACACTCTTCTCCCATTATTTTTGAAGAAGGAGAATATCTTGTCATCTATTGTTATCTCTATTCTGGTGTATTTCTTGTCATCGTCCTGATAATTAGAAATATATTCATCTGAGGTTGCCCAGGGAGAGTATCCATTTGTTAGTAGCATTATGGATTCTAAGATTGTGCTTTTCCCCTGTGCATTGTCTCCATGTAGAATCACAATATCTTTTTTAATTGGGATTTCAACTTCCCCAAACTTTCTGAAATTCGACAGTTTTATATTTCTAATAGTCATTATGTTTTAAGAATTGCTAAAAAGGCTTCTTGAGGTATTGTTACTTGGCCAATTTCCTTTAATCTTTTCTTTCCTTTCTTCTGTTTCTCTAGAAGTTTTTTCTTTCTGGAGTAGTCTCCACCATATAACTTCTCCGTGACGTTCTTGCGATATCCTCGGATATCTTCTCTTGCTATTATTTTTGCGCCTATTGCTGCTTGTAAAGGTATGGGGAATTGTTGTTTGGGGATAACCTTCTTCATCTCTTCTAGGAGTTTGATTGCCTTTGACCTTGCAAGCTCTTTTACTTCCAAAAAGCTGAGTGCCTCTATTTCTTCATGGTTAACTATGATTGAGATTTTTACAATATCAGCAGGAAAGAAATCTATCATTTCGTATTCCATTGATGCGTATCCACTTGTAACATTCTTCATAAGATCGAAGAAGTTTGAGATCAAAGATGCTAGAGGCATATCATATTCCAAGGTTATATATTGTTCTTTTAAATGAATTTCCTTTTCTACAGAGAGATATTTCGTATTAACATATTCCCCTCTTTTAATTTGGCATAACTTCATTAAGTCTCCTAAGTATTTTTCGGGAGTCATAATGACTGTTCTAACCCATGGTTCTCGGATTTCCGCTATCTCTGAAGGGTCGGGGAGTTCATCTGGGGTTTGTATCTCCATTTCTGTCCCATCAGTTTTTGTAACTCTGTATTCTACTGTGGGAGCTGTTACTACGAGATTAACGTCATATTCTCTCTCCAGTCTCTCTTGAATAATTTCCATATGCAATAGGCCTAAGAAACCACATCTAAAACCTGAGCCTAATAAGGCAGACCTTTGTTCGGTAAAGGAAAGAGATGAGTCGTTTAAAGATAGTTTCTTTAGGGCAATTTTGAGATTTTCATATTCTTCAGGATCTGTTGGAAAGAAAGTTGCAAACATGTTTGGCTTTGGGACTTGGTATCCCGAGAGGGGTTGGGTCCCTTTTTCATCTGACACGGTGTCCCCAACTGTAAAGTAGCTAATGTCCTTAAGCCCTGTGGCTATGTAACCTACCTCTCCTGTTTTTAATAGATTCGTTTCTAGAAGGTTGGGGTTAAAAACTCCTATCTCTGTTGGTTTAAAGGATTCCTCCCTCTGTATCATATAGAGTTCTTTGGCTTTTCCTGGGATATGCTGCATCTTTCCATCAAAGACCCTTGCTGCAATTACTACTCCCCTATGTTCATCATAGAAGGAGTCAAATACCAAGGCTTTTAAAGGTTTACTAGGGTCTCCCTTTGGAGGAGGAGATTTTTCTACGATTTCATCTAGTAATCTGTCTACATTCTCTCCCGTTTTTGCAGAAACTTTTATAATCTCTTCCTTTTTAAACCCCAGTAAACTTTCAATCTCTTCCTCTCTCTCTGTTATGTCTAGGTTAGGGAGGTCTATCTTGTTAAGTACTGGGATTATTTTAAGACCTAAATCTAAAGCTTTTTTGGTGTTAGATATGGTCTGTGCTTGGATTCCTTGGCTAGCATCTATTAGGAGTATTGCAGATTCACATGCTGCCAGTGATCTGGAGACCTCATAGGAAAAGTCTACATGACCTGGAGTATCTATTAAGTTAAGCTGATACCCTTTCCATTCCATTCTACAAGCTTGTAGCTTTATGGTTATCCCTTTCTCTTGCTCTAAGTCTAGCCTGTCTAGGACTCTCTCTTTCCTTTTTTCTCTTGAGAGGTCTGTTTTTACGGCCTCTAAAATCCTGTCGGCGAGGGTGGATTTCCCATGGTCTATATGTGCAATTATTGAGAAATTGCGTATCTTGTTTAAATCTTGCATACGAGGAATTATATCATAGGGGAGGAGAAAGATGCCTTTCAAGAAAGAGATTTCTCTCCATCGATTATTTTAGAGTGGGTATCTCTGTTCTACTTGACAATTATTGTCATGTCAAAAAGTTCTGAGAATTGGACTCCAGAGATATTCTCAAGGGCAAGGAAGATAATAACTCTCTCAGAAGGAAGGACACTTATCTCTTGAGTATATGTTTCCCCATTATTGTCTTGTAGTAGATAAGGAAGCTCTTTCTCTTGTAAATATATTTTAGATCTAGTGTTGCTTAGGGTCTGGCCCCAGAAAGAGAGGGTTTTCTTTTCTTCCGTATTGTTCTGTATCTCTAAAATTGGTTTGGAGTATGAATCTGCTCCTCTCTTACCAATTCTTGCAGAATAAGAATATTCTGTTTCATCTATCTTGTTAAGATTCTCACTTGTGAATATCTCATGTTGTCCGCCTACAAGTCGCACTATGAGTTTGTCTTGGGTAGTTACTCCCAATATGTCTATTTTCTTGATCTGTCTAGTTATTGGAGTTAAGTTCATCACTGTTACAATCGGAAGTATAAAGAATAGGGCTAACAAGCCTAGTGCAAAGGGTTCCAGAATTTGTGTGAATATCTTTTTGAATTCTTCTTTCTTTGCCATTTGCTGTTCTTAAAGTAATTAGTAATAACTGTTTTCTTTAGGATATATCTTATCAGTTTCTAATTCAAATGTCCTTATGGTTCCCCATATGGACAGTAAAGAAGTTACCCCAGCACTGACCCCTATCCAGGTATACGTTTGGCCTTGTAGAGTGTGAGCTATAGTGATGATTGATGCCATCGTGAGGAAGGCTGTCCATATGAATATGTGTAAAAAGGTTACGTCTTTCTTCGTTATCCAATTTAGGATATTAAATCTTGTTACTTTCACTAATGTTTTTGGATTCTGTAGTGTTGTCTGATATATGGAAGTCTTTATTATAAAGTAGAGAGTAGGGATAGCTAAGAATAGGAACATAGTTAGGTTTGAAATTGAGTTTACGAAAAGAGTGACATTATTGTCTGTAAAGAGTATCTGTATGGAAGTAATTCCCACGATGTCGTTCTCTATAAAGAACTCTAAATCGTATAACATTGAGGGCACTATTATCCCTATTGCTTTTCCCGCTATCATCAAGATTGCAGGAGTAAGGGATATTTTAAGCGCTCTTTTTAGCAGTTTTGACATTATTTTGGGACAGTTCGTTTAATTTTTTGGTAAGGCGAGACTTAATTCGATCTGCCTTCCCTTCCTTTATAACATTTTTTCTAGCTGCTTTGTCAAGAACCTTGTAAACATTCTTGATGTTTTTATTCGCATCCTGAACTTTACTCTCCTCTACTAGAGTATTTTGCTTTTTAACTGCCCTTTTTATTCTATTTCTCAACCTGTCATTGACAGTATTTCTTTTCTTATTCTGTCTAAGGTCTTTAATAGATGTCTTAAGATTTGGCATTTTAATTAGA
>CAYRDH010000028.1:0-9626 GCA_964423025.1 uncultured Candidatus Saccharibacteria bacterium
GAGATATGGAGATAAATGCCTTATGTATGTTTAGAGGAAAACCTTACTATTTAGAGATTCCCTAAATCTGGATCTAATGTTTCCTCTTCTTCACCTCCCTCTTCTAGTTCCTCTAAACCTTCCTCTCCTTCTGCTCCTTCAAGGTCTAAATCCTCTGGAAGTTCTACATCTCCAGCATCAACCTCTTCAAGAGCCTTAACTATTTCTTGGTAGAGTTCTAGCTCTGTTGCTTCTTCCTGTTCAAGAATTAATTTCGCTGCCTGAAGGTAAGCTGCATATGTTTCCAAATCCTCAGCTTCTTTGCTTAAGTCTGCAACTAATAATATCGAAGGGATATGCCTTGGATTAATTTGGAGAACCCCTGACAAATACTGCAGAGCTGTTTCTTGGTCTCCATCTACTATATAAACCTGAGAGAGCGTGTAGTAAAGCTGGTAGTTAAGAGGATTTAATGTAATGGCCATCTCTAATGAGTTAGTGGCATCTGAAACATGTTCGTCAAAACCTGCTCCAACTAAACCAGTAAACACTGTAGCTCTTGTTAACCAATTAGCATAAACAGCTGGAGAGATATCTGTCGTCTTTCTTGCAAATTCTACAGCATTACTCTTAAGTGCCATGACTGCCTGTAGATATTGATCCCTCTGTTCTGTATCATCCTCAGGTATCTGAGAATATGCTTCTGCAACAACACTCAACTGTTCTAACAAGATAAGTGTCTTCTTTCTGTTATAAAGAGGATTATTTCCATCTAGAGTCAGCGCCTTAGAATAGTAATCATCCATTGTCAGAATGAATTCTTCTCTCTCCTCAAGTGTTGGCTGCGCCTCCGCATCATCCTGGTATTTCCTGTTTTCTCTAATGGAATACGCCTCTGCTCTTAAAACATGGAAGCTAGATACCGTCCTGGCAAACCAAACACCAAGTATAGAAACAGAGAGAATACCAACTATCACTGTAAGGAAAATATTGAAATTGTATAGAGATTTATTTGCATTAGATGGAGTATCTAAGTTGACAGCCCAGAACTTTAGTATGAATTTGTCACCAGGGGACCTCTGTAGATATTCCCTAATTATTGACCTAATAGAAACCAAAGTTAATAACAAGAAAGTTGTTAAAACCGTAAAGGGGAAAAAGAAAGAAGCAACAAATAATACTAATAGTGTAATGTCTATTATTAGGAATCTCCAAGCCCCTCCCTTGTCATTTATTTCTCTTGCATCCTTAAGGTCTTTTATAAAAGCTCTTATTATTAAAAATCCTACAAACAACCAGATAAAAACCCACAACAAGCCTCCCGTAGTGACCTTTGTAAGAACCTCACTTACTCCTGTTTGGAAAGTAGAATCTCCTAAAACAAGAACACTCGTGTCTAATGGCTTAAATTTATTATATGCAATTGAATAGGTCCCTGGGCCATATCCGAGGAAACCCTGAACAAATCTGCTAACAATAACAGAACCGGAAATCATCCAAGAAAGGTCAAAACCTAACGAGAGTTCAGCTACAACCTCTAAGTCTTCTGGTAGGACAGATTCTCTCACATTCGGAATCTGCAAGAATATTACCGGAATAATTACAATGAAAACAGTTATTAAAGAGAAAAGGAAAAGCTGTCGTGAAGTCTCCTTGTCCACTCTGATAAATTTCAAAACGGGTATCAATAATCCTATCAATAGAAGCAAGATAACAGAAACTGTTACCAAACCCTCATTTATAGAAAACACCCAGATATTTATTGCCGAGAAAAGTCCAAAAATAATAGACAGAATAAATTCTAATTTCCCTCTCTGAGCTATTAAGTATTCACCTATTAGTCCTAGAGATAGAATTAAGCTAATAAAGTTCACAAGAATATGAGCACCCCCAAATCTCAATAGAGGCAGTCCTGCTTGATATAAATCTCTATAAACAGGTAGGAAACCCCAAATATTTAATCCGAGGAAAGAGAATAAACTCAAGAGGTTATTTATGAAAAAGCCAGTCAAAAAGAAAAAGATAAGAGAACGGACATCTTCCTCTCCTTTTATGAATCCTCTTGCAATTATGCTTACGAATAAAGCGACAATGAATACAATCACTCCACTTCCAAGTCTCCCATCAATTCCCCATAGACTTGTATTTATATCTACTGAAAATATTGTTGACAACAAGTAGGAAAACAGAATTAGGAAGAAACCTATATCTATTACACTCTTTAAGATACTAAGACTACCTCCCCAAAGCAGTTTTATAATCTCTAGACCCAAAATCACCGTTGAAACAGAAAGTATTAATAGAGACATACCTCTCTCTGTCCAATCCCAAGGAAAAGGGAAAATAGTAAGAGGGAGTAAAAATAATAGCCCCTTGAATAAAAATTTCTGTATAGCTGATATATTTATTCCTCCTCTAGAATTCGGTGTGGATTCTTGTAACATACTAAGGCAGTAAAGATATATTAATTAACATATATAGCAATAAATGCTACCACAAATGTTGGGAAAGTCCAATGACTCCCCCAACATCCTTAAGCCTTACTCCTCGTCTACAACTTCTCCTTCTTTGACCTCTCCTTCTTTCTTCTTCTCTGCTTTTTCTTCCTTCTCACCTTCCTCTTTCTCTTCCTTTGAAGCCTCCTCCTTGCTTGCCTGCTCATACATCTTTGCCCCGACTTCCTGCATCTTCTCGGAGAGTTCTTCTGTTTTCTTCTCTACCTCTTCCTTGTCAAAGTCCTCCTTCTCTATTAATTTCTTCAACTCTTCTGCAAGCTTCTCCATCTCCTCTCTCTGCTTTTCATCAATCTTATCTTTGTTATCCTTGATTAATTTCTCAACACTAAAGCAAAGAGTATCTGCATTGTTTCTTACCTCCGCTCTCTCTCTTTTCTTCTTATCTTCCTCTGCATGCTTCTCAGCTTCTTGAACCATCTCATCTATCTCTTCCTCCTTAAGACCGGTTGAAGCAGTAATTGTTATCTTCTGTTCTTTCTTGGTAGCAAGATCTACAGCCTTAACATTAAGAATTCCGTTTGCATCTATTGAAAAGGATACTTCTATTTGAGGGACACCTCTAGGAGCAGGTGGGATTCCATCCAAGATAAATCTCCCTAGAGTCTTGTTATCTTGTGCCATCTCTCTTTCTCCCTGAAGTACGTGAATTTCAACTGCTGGTTGATTATCTGCAGCTGTTGAAAAGATTTGCTTCTTCTCTACAGGAATTGTTGTATTTCTATCAATAAGCTTTGTCATAACACCACCTAATGTTTCTAAACCTAGGGACAATGGTGTTACATCTAGTAAAGTAATGTCCTTAACATCTCCTGCCAGAACTCCTGCCTGGATAGCAGCTCCAACTCCTACAATTTCATCTGGGTTTACACCTTTGTTTGGTTCTTTTTCAAAGATTTCCTCTACCTTCTTAGCTATTGCAGGCATCCTTGTCATACCACCAACTAAAAGAATTTGGTCTACATCTTCCTTCTTAAGCCCAGCATCCTTAAGTGCCTTCTCACAAGGTTTGACTGTCTGTTCAATTAAATCGGAAGTTAGTTGCTCCAATTTTGCCCTAGTGAGTTTTTCCTTCAGGTGTTTTGGTCCTTTATCTGTTGCTGTAATATAAGGAACATTTATCTCTGTTTCCTCTGTTGTAGATAACTCCATCTTAGCCTTCTCTGCAGCCTCCCTTAATCTCTGAAGTGCTGTTCTGTCTCCCCTTAAGTCAAAATTCTCTTTTGCCTTAAATTCATCTGCTAGGTAATCTATTATTACCTGGTCAAAATCATCTCCTCCAAGATGTGTATCACCATTCGTTGAAAGAACTTCGAAGACTCCATCTCCTATTTCAAGGATTGAGATATCAAAGGTTCCTCCTCCTAAGTCGAAGATTGCAACTTTTTCATCTTTTCCTTTATCTACACCATATGCTAATGCTGCAGCAGTTGGCTCGTTAACTATTCTTTTAACTTTCAAACCTGCAATTTTTCCAGCATCTTTTGTAGCTTGTCTCTGTGAGTCATCAAAGTAAGCAGGGACTGTAATTACAGCCTCTTTTACCTCTTCTCCCAAAAATTCCTCTGCATCTTTTTTCATTTTTGCAAGAATCTTTGCAGAAATCTCTTGCGGTGTATACCACTTACTACCCATTTTAACTTCAACACCACCACTTTCTGACTTTCTCATTTCAAAAGGAAGTAATTCTTTATCCTTTTTAACCTCAGGATCATCCCAAGATCTACCAATCAATCTCTTAACAGAGTAGATTGTACTCTCTGGATTTGTTATAGCCTGGTTTTTTGCAGGAGTTCCGACTAAAACCTCTCCTTTATCATCCTCTGCAACAACAGAAGGGGTTAGTCTTCCTCCCTGTGCATTCGGGATTACATTAGGCTTACCACCCTCCATGTATGCCATGACTGAGTTAGTTGTTCCTAAATCTATTCCTATTATTTTAGACATAATATTGTTTATTAAAATTTAATTTCTATTTAGATACTACAACCCTTGCAGGTCGTACTACTGAACCATCTAATATGTATCCTGGCTGAACTGTGTCATATATCTTTCCTTTCGCTCCCTCTGGTACTGTTGCTATTGCCTCATGTATATCTCTATTAAAATCCTCTCCTTTTTCTGGGACATATTGTTCAAAACCCATCTCTTTCAATCCTTTCTTCATTCCTTCTACAGTAGCTAATATCCCTTCTAACCAAGATTTTCCTTTTTCATCCATCTCTATATCCTTACTAGCAATTGCAGCTAACATTAAAGCGTCTAAAGTAGGAACTATTGTATCAAAAAGATCCTTCTTTATCTGCTGTAATCTAAGCTTATCTCTCTTTTCAGAATTTTTTAGTAGGTTATGATAATCTGCTAAAGCTCTCTTTAACTGGTTTTCTACCTCTAGCTTCTCATCTTCTACCTTATCTATAGTAAGTGCTAACTCTTGGATCTTCTCCTCTAATTGGCCCACACTTAAATTCTTGTTTTTGTTTTCGTTTTTTTTCTTACTCATTGAAATCTTTTATTATCTTATCTCCATCCAGACATGGAATTCTCTAAAGCATTCTTTACTTCCTTCAAAGATTGAAGAACCTTTCCGTACTCCATTCTCTTTGAACCAATTACTCCTACGTAGGCTCTTTCTTTCTCCCAGAAGGGAATTTTTGTAAAGGCTAATGCACAATTTGCTAGAGTTTCTATTCCGGACTCTTCTCCTATTAATAGAGAAACACCAGAACCTGAATATTTCTCTACCAAATTTGGCAAGAAGACATTGTCCTCTATGATATTTAATATAGTCTTTATTGACTCAATATCTTGAAATTCATCATATTTGAGAAGGTTAGAATAACCATATCCTCTAACATCCTCATCCAAGATCAGAAACACTAAAGACTCCGTCTCCTTGGCTAATATCTCTAATACTGCCTTAGCAATGGAATCTTTAGAGAACCTTTCTCTGAAAATTCCCTGTCTTATTTCTACTGTAATAAGAGGATTAAGACCATTTCTGTCTAAGAACTTTGTAACATAGAGTCTCAATGCTTGGTCTGTTGGTAAGCGTCCTGAAGAAATATGGCTTTTTTCTAGAAGTCCCAACCTCATAAGTTTAACCATCTCGTTCCTAACAGTAGCTGAACTTACACCTAAATCATATTTTTCTAAAAGAGCGAGAGAGCCTACTTCAGAAGCTTCTTCCATAAATTCATTTATTACTGCCATCAGTATGGCTTTTTGTCTCTCTGTTAGATCCATATTAGCAAATGGACAAATTAACTGCTAAAGTATAAAGTATCATAGGCTTACTGTCAATATTGTAGAAAAACTGTTGCCCCCTCTATCCTTTTCTGCTATACTCCTAGACGTTATGGAAAAAATTACATTTGAAAAAAGAGAAGTCCTTGGAAAGAAGAATAAAAGACTCTTCGACGAGGGATACATCCCCGCAGTTGTTTACAATTCTAAGGGAGATTCTACAAATATAAAAATCACAAGATCCTTTGCTACTAAGATTATGTCTGAAGTTACTTCTGCTACTGTTTTGGATGCAGAATATGATGGAAAAGACATGAAAGTAATCGTAAAGGAAATAGATGTTAATCCTTTTACTGAGAGAATTAGACACATTGCCTTCTTCGAGATAGATGAGAAACAGGAAATGACATTTACCATTCCATTCAGGATTGTTGGTGTTGCACCAGCTGTTAAGAATAACCTTGGTATTTTAGTTGAGGTTCTCTCTTCTATAGATGTTAGAGGAAAACTTTCAGATCTTGTTCCATTTATTGAAATAGATGTAACAAAGCTAGAGCACCCAGGTCAGTCAATCTCTTTAGATGATTTGGATCTTCCAAAATCTCTTGAATTGCTTAATGAGGACCTAGCAGAAACTACTGTAGTTACAATTACTGAGCTACAAGAAGAGATGGTCATTGAAGAACCTGAAGCAGAAGAAGAGGAAGAAGTCGAAGGTGAAGGTGTAGAAGGTGAAGAAGGAGAGGAAGGTGAAGGTGAAGAGGGAGAGGCAAAAGAGGAAGGTGAAGAAAAAGAAGAGTAATCTCTTTCAAAATTGTATCATTGTCTATATAATTGCTTATGATATCGGTTATTATCACATCTTTTAAAGAGCCCCGTACTATTAGGAAATGTATTTCCTCAATCGCAGACAGAAAATATTCTGGTATCCCTACCCCATTTGAAATCATACAAGTATCCCCAGATGAACTAACCCTTAAACAGGGGAAGAAAGAAGCTAATAAGCTTGGACTAAATAAACATCAATATATACAGGTAAGAGACCCTAAGAAAGGGAAACCTTTTGCCCTTAAGATGGCACTTAAGAAAGCACAGGGGGATATCATAATCCTAACGGATGGAGATGTATATTTTGAAAAAAATGCGGTTAAAAAACTTGTAGAACCATTTAAAGAAGAGAATGTAGGAGGTGTTAGTGGTAGACCTAAATCACAAGATAAAAAAGATAATTGTTTTGGATACTGGGGACATCTTCTATCAGATTCTGGAGACCACAGAAGAAAAGCAACTATGGAGAAGGTGGAGGGAGAGGATTATTATGTAGGAAAAGACTCTTTCTTCCCGATGAGTGGATATATTATGGCAATAAGGAATATAGATTTTGATATCCCCGCAGATGTTTTATCTGATGACGCATATATTTCCTATTCTTTAAGAAATATGAACTTAGACATTGCTTATGCTCCCAAAGCAGTATGTTATGTTAAATATCCAACAAATCTAAAAGATTATTACAAACAGAAGGTTAGGTCTCTTGGAGGATTTAAACAATTAAAAAGGATGGGTGTATTTAAGAGGGACAAACAGAGTAGAAGTTTTTTGATCGAATTACCTTATGCGTTTTTCGTTCTTAAGTATGCTTCCAATATTGAGGAGTTTTTTTGGTCTATCTTATTATTCCCTGTTAGGTTAATTACTTGGATTAGAATATTTTGGGAGAGAGATATTCTTAAAAAGGGAATGCCTAAAGGTGGTTGGGAAAGGATAGAGAGTACTAAGTAAAAAGGTTATTAAATATTCATTTAGGATGTTAAGGATTTACTGTTGGTACACTTGAGATTTTATTCTCTTTAATATGTGTACCAACAGTTGGCCAAATCAAGAAGATTACTCTTCTTGGTCTTGACTAGAATCCTCTTTCTTCTCAATCTCTTTTTTTCTATCTTCCAATTCTGCCCACAAAAAAATAACAGCATTAAAGCTTGCAAAGTTCCATAAAAGGAAGGCTGCTGTATTCTGCTCGAAAGACTTAAAAAAATGAACGATGGTTACAACAATAGGTCCCTCTTGGTCCAAGATTAATGGCAAGATCAGAAAGTTTCCTATCATACCAATGATAATCGCAAGAAGAGAAAAAATTAGCAGCAACCGTAGGAACATCTTTATCGGGAACAGAATCCCTTCAAGAACGCTTTCCCTATCAATTGCTACTTCATAGGACATAGGAATATAAATGAGGGCCAAAAATATCACAGGAACCCATACTAACCAGTCCAAAGGGGAACCGATGAACCATGTAACAGTGAATAAAAACACAATACATAGCGTAACATAATACTTGGAATACCTAGACATAAAACACACTCCTTCTACACTTTATGATTTAAGATTGAGATTAAGAGGATCAACAGACGACTAAGTCATCTACTGATTCCTCTTAACATCTAAATGAATATTTAATTGGAAAAGAACAGATAAAACTAGGAAATTATTAACTAATACATTATATCAAGAAACGACCCTATAGTCAATCTGGGGCATGAAGAGATATTAAATAAAAAGGGACCCCTTCAGAGTCCCTTCTAACTTCGTATTTAATAAAAGATTACCATCTAAAGTGTGCAAATGCTTTATTAGCCTCTGCCATTCTCTCGGTATCCAACTTCTTCTTAACTGCATCTCCTTCTCCATTGTAAGCAGTTACTAATTCATTCATTAGAATCTCTTCAAAAGCCTTTCCGGACTTATTCCTAGCAGCATCTACAATCCATCTAACAGATAGAGCTTCCTGTCTTCTAGGTGTTACTGGAACTGGAACCTGATAGTTTGCTCCTCCTACCCTTCTAGCCTTAATCTCTAAAGCTGGTCTTACATTGTCTATAACTCTCTCAATAAATGTAATAACATCTTTTTCTTTAACTTGTTCTGCTCCCTTTTCCAAAGCTGCATAAACCATTTTCTCTGCTAAAGATTTTCTTCCGCCCTGCATAACTTTGTTTATGAGTCTTCCGATTAACTCGCTCTTATATACCCTATCCTTCTTCTGTTCTCTTTTCTTTGCTCTTTTTCCTCTCATAGTAGTTTCTTTAAATTAAAAACGAAATTATTCTTCCATATCTTCAATCTTAACACCGTACTTGGATCTAGCCTTTCTTCTACCCTTTACACCTGCAGTATCATACTTACCTCTTACAACAATATATTTAACACCTGGAAGGTCTCTCTTTCTACCTGCCTTAACAAGAACAACAGAGTGCTCCTGTAGGTTATGTCCCTCTCCTGGGATGTAAGCAATAACCTCCATACCGTTAGAGAGTCTTACCCTAGCAACTTTTCTCAAAGCCGAGTTAGGCTTTTTAGGTGTCATTGTCTTAACTTGAAGACATACCCCTCTCTTAAAAGGATTAGGTGTTTTCTTATATCTATTCTTCAAAGGATTAAAATCTCTAGCAAGATGTATATGCTTGGCTTTCTTAGATTTCGATTTCCTAGGTTTTCTAATTAATTGATTTATTGTTGGCATAACGTCGTATTATATATTAAAACTGTCTAAAAATTAAGCTCTGGGATCTTTCTTATATCTTCTATCTCGGCTTTTTCTCCAACCGGAATAGGTCTCCCAATAATTACATTCTCCTTCATACCTCTGAGATAATCCTTCTTCCCAAGAATAGCGGTACTTGTAAGTACTCTTACTTGCTCCTGGAATGATATGGCAGAAAGGAAACTCTCTGTATACAAAGCTGATGTCTTTATACCAAGGATTTTAGGGATAATCAAGGCCTTGTTCCTTCCTTCTTCCAAAAGAAGATCGTTCTTAGCCTCTGCAAGGAATCTGTTTACCAAAGATCCAACCAAGTAGTCAGAGTCTCCAGAACCAAATACCTT
>CAYRDH010000029.1:0-9447 GCA_964423025.1 uncultured Candidatus Saccharibacteria bacterium
GAAAGACAGGTTTTAATGCTAAAACAGGGGAGTATGTAGATATGATTGAAGCTGGAATAATCGACCCTGTTAAGGTCACAAGGTTAGCACTTATAAATGCAGTATCTGTTGGTTCTATGTTGGTAACTACGGAAGCGGTTGTCGCTGATATCCCAGAAGATAAAGATGACAATGCACCTGCAATGCCAACCGGTATGGGAGGGATGCAAGGGATGATGTAATCTCTTCAAGAAGATTGGATATGAAGGGGGGCAGAAGCCTCCCTTTTATTTTTTACTGGAGACAATATCTATCCAATTATCTTTAAGCCAGAGGTCTGCTTTTCTCTGTTCATCTAATAAACCTCTGCTTGCTAGCTCTTTATCTATAATGTTTCCTTGGTGAGGATTCTTAAATCTCTTCTGTAGGGGTGAACTAAATCCATGTGTGTAATGACAAAGTTCGTGGGCGACAGTTGCTCTAACAACAAACTCGGGAATATTCTCATTCTCAAAATGTCTTGTAATTGTTATTACGGTAATACTCTTGTCATCTTGCACGTCATAATCCTCTTTCCTCTTGTTTAAAAGGCCCTTTATTCTGGTTCCTTCTCTTGCAAGTTTAATACTCCCTAATTGCCTTCTAGAGTATCGCCCATACTTAATCAGGACTAAGTTTCTTCTAGGAATATCACAGAAGTTCTCCTCCCAGAGTTCATATAATAAATTTTCTAAAAATTTCTCATTTCTCATTTTCCTGTTTCTTTAAGCATGCTATCATATTCTAATGATTGTACAAAAGTTTAAGGATAAATTGTTTGCATTAAGGAAAACTTTAGGGTTTATATATTCCCGTTATACCTTTGCAGCAATCGGAAGAGATCTTTTGTTCCTGATCTCTACAGGGGCAGAGATTTATGGAATTACGGTCCTTGGTAAATTTATAGACGAGACAGCGAATATTCTTCTTGATTGGAACCAATTTGATCTGGATTCTTACTTTGGGACAGAATCTTTCTATTATCTTCTTATGTTACTTCTCCTTTGGGTAGTACTTCAGATATGCACACAGGGGAGGGAGTATCTATTCCATGTAATTAACGAGAATGTGTGGAAGGACTCCCAGAGGGAAATGTTAGCTAAAGTATCTGGTGCAAATCTTGAGGATGTTGAGAAAGAAGAATTCCAAGATTATCTAGTATTTGTCCCTTCATATTCTATAGCTAGGATAACATCTGCCTACGATAACTTCTCTACAATACTGAGTAATGTAATTAGATTGGTAAGTGCATTTGCTATTCTTTTTGGAACAATGGGTTGGACAGCATTGTTATTACTCCTTTTTGTAATCCCAGAGACTATCGCTGTCCATGTAAGGAGGAAAGAGCTTAAAGGTTACAGGGATGAGGAGGTTGGGAGATTGAAGTTCCTCAATTATATCCAGAACCTAGGCCTGATGATTCCTAATTTCGCAGAACTGAGAGTTAATAATATATATTCTTATCTAAGAAGGAAATACAAAGAAGAGTACCAAGAATTTGTAGAAGGCTTACTAAAGAAGCTATTTAGCTTTACTAGAGATAAGACATCTCTATCAATAATTGGGCAATTTATGAAATACGGTTACTTAGTCTATGTTTTATCTATAGCTGTAGCTAAGAGATTAACAATAGGTACTTTTAAGGCTCTTTATGACTATGTAGACGTTATTTATAGTAGTACTTTTAGGGTTATTAATGCTCTCTCCTTAATGTCTAATAATCTAGAATACATAGATGAGTACTTTAAGCTTGTAGACTACAAGGGCTTTGGAGATTACAAACATGGGGATGTTAAATTGAAGGAGGGAACACCATCTCTAGAATTTAAGAATTTGACCTTTGAATATCCTGATGATCCAGGGACCAAGATTTTAAAGAATCTAAATATTAAGATAGAACCTGGAGAGAAAGTTGCTTTCTTTGGAGGTGACGGTTCTGGGAAGACCACAACCGTAAAGATTTTAACAGGCTTATATAGAGTTAAGGAAGATCAATATTTAATAGATGGTCATGGTATACAAGACTTGGACAGGAAACAGTTAAAGCAAAAACTTTCTGTTATGTTCCAAGATTTCATCCACTACCATTTTAGTTTAATAGAAAATGTAGTTATTTCTGGACAGAGGAAAAATGTTAATAAAGACCTTTATAAAGAGGTGATTAAGGTTGCAGGAGTTAAAGACTTTAAGAAGGAGATTAACCTTAAGGACAAAAGTGTGCTGGGAAAGACATTCCCTTCAGGAAAGGAACTCTCTCCTGGATATTGGCAGAGACTCTCTATTGCTAGAACTCTTTACAGAAATAAGAACATATTTATTATGGATGAGCCCTTTACGTTTATAGATGATATCTCCGCAAGAGATATTCTCGGAGGGATTTTTGACTTCCTAGGAGATGACAAATCAATGATTTATATAACCAGAAGTGTAAGTCTTTTGAAGAATTTCGATAGGATATATTATTTCGACAAGGGTAGGGTTGTAGAATTTGGATCATGGGATGAGCTTATGAAGAAGAAGGGTAAACTTTACACAGAGATTATGAACAAGGATAGTGATTAGTTGAAAGGTCCAATCTGTAGTTTTTCTCAATATAATGGTAAAATACGAGGTATAAATGAAGATACTAGACGGAAAACGTACATCTCAAAAAATGTTAGAGGAGATCTCCTCTAAAGTTGAAAGAATTGCCTTGGATGGGAAAAGAGTCCCCAGATTAGACTTGATTTTAGTTGGAGATGATTTTGCAAGTGTTAAGTATGTTCAAATCAAGGAGCAGAAGGCCAGAGAATTAGGAATAGAGTGTCAGACACATCATTTAGAGCAAGATTCTACAACTGAGGAAGTTGTAAATCTTGTTAAAACACTAAATGCTTTTGATGAAGTAGATGGCTTTATGGTTCAATTACCTCTTCCAAGCCATATAGATACAAATGCTGTCTTGGAGAGCATAGAACCAAGGAAAGATATCGATGGATTAACTTCGGTTAACTTAGGGAGACTTTTCCAAAATGATCCAAAAGCTATCCCTCCCGCAACACCCCTTGGAATAATGAAGCTCTTAGATGAATACGAAATAGATGTGTTCGGTAAGAGGGTTGTTATTCTCGGAGCTAGCAATATAGTGGGGGTCCCTTTAGGAGCTATATTATTAAGAAGAGACGCTACAGTAACAATATGTAATTCCAGGACAGTTAATATCCAAGAAGTTGCAAAAACCGCAGATATTCTAATATCTGCAACAGGAGTACCACTTCTGGTTAAATCAGAATTTCTTAAAGAGGGAGTTGTTGTTATTGATGTTGGTTCAAACAAGCACCCAGAGACAGGAAAGCTGGTTGGAGATGTAGACTGGGAAGATGTCCAAGGAATCCCTTCATACATAACACCTGTCCCAGGGGGGGTTGGTCCGATGACTGTAGTTTCTTTAATGTTAAATTTAATGAACTGCTATGAACAAAATAAAAGATAAGAAGGTATTAACCTATTTAGAAGAAGAGAAGAAGAGGCAGTTAGAAGGACTAGAACTAATAGCTTCAGAAAACTATGTTTCTGAGGATGTCCTTGCATGTATGGGCTCTATTCTCACAAATAAATATTCTGAGGGTTATGCTGGGAAGAGATATTACAAAGGAAATCAGTATGTAGATGAAATAGAGAAATTGGCTATAGAGAGAGCTAAGGAGCTTTTTGGAGCAGAGCATGTGAATGTTCAACCATATTCAGGATCTCCAGCAAATCTAGCTGTTCACTTTGCATTGTTAGAACCAGGGGACAGAACACTAGGAATGTCTTTAGATGCCGGTGGGCACCTAACCCATGGATTTAAAGTTTCTATATCTGGGAAATATTACGACTCTGTCAGTTACGGAGTAGATGAAAATGGTTATATAGATTACGACGAAGTAAGAAAGTTAGCGAAGGAACATAAACCAAAGCTAATATGGGCAGGATTCTCTGCATATTCCAGAATAGTGGATTGGTCTGAATTTAGAAAGATAGCAGATGAGGTTGGAGCCTTCCTTGTCGCAGATATTGCACATGTGGCGGGATTGATTGCAGCAGGTGAATACCCCTCTCCAATTGGAATTGCAGATGTAGTTACTACAACGACACACAAGACGCTAAGAGGCCCCAGAGGAGCAATGATTATGTCAAAGGAGGAATTAGGGGAGAAGATAGATAAAGCAGTCTTCCCAGGCCTTCAGGGCGGTCCTCATAACCATATAACAGCCGCCATAGCCGTAGCTCTAAAAGAAGCATCAACCAAGGACTTTAAAGAATACTCGAGACAAGTTATTAAGAATGCGAAAGTTCTTTCAGAGGAACTCATGAAAAGAGGCTACAAGATAATATCTGGAGGAACAGATAATCATCTCTTCTTAGTAGATTTAGTTAACTCCGAGGGTTTAGAGAATCTAGGAGGAGAGGAAGCTTCAACCTTATTGGAAGATGCAAACATCACATTAAACAAGAATACTATCCCAAATGATCCTAGAAAACCATGGGATCCTTCAGGGGTTAGAATAGGGACTCCTGCCTTAACAACCAGAGGAATGAAAGAAAAGGAAATGGAGAAGGTGTCAGAATATATAGACACGGTATTAAAGAACAGAGAGGACAAGGCCGTGATTGAGAAAACAAGAGAAGAGGTTAAGGATTTTGCTTCTAAGTTCCCAATACCCGGGGTAAGGGGATAAATCTTTAGGATTGCTAGACCTTAGGGTTACTAAAAATTAAACTTTTAATAATACAAAATGAAGTTAAGCTTTAGGAAAGATTTGCATATTGCCACCTTGAGATCTGAAGCCCCTTGGAACAAATTCAAAATACAGACCCTCCTTCAAAATACAGAAAGAAAACAACCCTCGATTAATGCCTACTTAGGAGCTAGGTATAGTAGGTCCGCAGATTCTATACTAGATATTGCTTCAGAGATTACGAGGGAAAACACAGATGCTGCAGAACGATTAGAGAAGATATTTGCAGGATATGGTCATAAATCTGTTGGAGATATGGCAGACCTTTTTGTTTGCTTAGAGAATGTTCCAATCTATCTTGAGACTAAGATGTTTTATTCTTGTCCAGTGGTATCTGGACAGGGGAGATCTACCAGATATCAAAATTTCCAGGATCCTAATTTTGTTAAGATTCCGACTGAAGTTTGTAAAAACAGAGAAGTCAGTAGAGAATACGAGAGAATAATCCTGAAACAGATGAAGGATTACAGGGAGATGTTAGGTCCAACAAGGGATGCTCTTAAGAAGCACTTTAGAATAAATGAAGATAGCAAGCAGGAAGTTTCTGCTCTAAAAGCAAGAGCATTCGACACTACAAGGTATTTTCTACCGTATGGCCTAAGTACAAGTACTGCTTATCTGATGTCTGCTAGAAGTTGGTCCGATGCGATTAGTTTTATGTGTGGGAGTGACACCGTCGTAGAAAACGAGGTCGCAAGTATGCTTCTTAATCTTTTGGGAGAATCCAACCTTGAGGCAAGGGGTTATATTAGGGAAGCAGATGGACTAATTAGGCACACAGACGCCAATTGTTGCAGAAAGAATTCAACAGATAAGATTCTTGAGTATATGAAAGAGAGTTTTTCCTCGGAGCAAAAGAGGGAGATTCCTGAGAGTGAGAGTTATGCAGTAAAGGTTTCTTACTCCCCTGATTGTATGGAGTCTCTAGTATCTCATTATGAATATCTAATAAATCCCTTAGGTTCTAAGGAAGAGTTTGAATTTTCGGAGGAGGATCAAGAAAAATTTGGAGAAATAATATTTGAATTGCATGATCACCATAACCAGCTTGGGAATATTGGACAGTCAGGAGCAATAAAGATAGAGGGTTTTGGGACATTAGGGACACTGAAGGATATTAATAGGCATAGGAGTCTTGAGAGGTTTATTCCCCTATTACACGATCAGGTAGATATGGATAAAGAGTTAGATAGGAGGAGTGACCAATGTTTCTATCTTTGTAATTATTTGGATATTGGCTCTCTCTCGAAAGTTAAGAAAGAATATATAAAGAGATTGTCGGACACTTATGACAGGATAAAAGGATGGAGGGAGATGGCAAAGGAGCATCTTTCTAAAGAGGTGTGTGATGAGTTTACGAAATATCTATTACCTCATGCTCATGCAACCAAATATATATTTTATGGGTCATTTGATGATCTGCAATATTTGATAAACTTAAGAAGTAGAAATGGGGGACATATCTCATATAGAGTTTTGGTCTATGAATGGCTAAGAAATCTAAATTACATAGATCCTATTTGGAGGCCATTATTGAGAAAGATTATTGAACCTAGGGTAGATGACAAGCACCAGTTTGTAGATAGGAGTTAGGAGAGTAGGGGGACAATTTTAAAATTTCTATATTTTATAAAAGAGTAAGTTAAATTTTTATGCAGAAAATATGATTCTTTCAGACAAGACAATAAAAGCCAAAATAAAGAGTGGAGAGATTGTGATAGAGCCTTTTTTAGAGGAGTTTTTACAACCTGCATCTTACGATTTGCATCTAGATAAATTCTTTCTTACTTTTAACAAAGAAAGTATAGGGATAGTAGATGTCAAAGATAAGCCTAAGAATCTAATGAGAGAGATAGAGGTAGATGAGAAGAAAGGTTTTATTATTCATCCAAATGAATTTGTCTTAGCAAATGTTAAGGAAATTACAGGTGTGGATGCTAAGCATGTTGGTCGTTTAGAAGGAAAGAGTTCTTTAGGTAGGTTAGGGCTAATAGTTCATGCTACTGCTGGGTTTTTAGATCCTGGTAATAAATTAAGATTGACTCTTGAGCTGGCGAATGTTTCTCCTATCCCAATAAAGATATATCCTGGGATGAAGATTGCACAGATAGCATTTGAGACTCTAGATAAGGACTGTGAAAGGCCATATGGAAGCAAGGATCTCAACAGTAAATACTTAGGAGATTTAAGAGTTAAGGGTAGTGAAATGTGGAGGAATTTTAAGTAATCCCTCCACTAATTTCCATATTACATTGTTGGTGGCACAGGAGGCATTTCCTCTGGAGTGTTATCTGTATTTGGGTTCTGTTGTAATGTTATTGGTGGCATCTGTGCTTGTGTTTCTGCTTGTTCAGGTTGCTGTGGGTTTGTTGGTTCCATAGGTGGTTGTTGTGTAGGTATGACTCCTCCATTTATCTGATTTATCTGTCCATTAATATTTTCCTGTAAATCTTGTGCTGTACCAGATTGATGCATAGTATTAGCTGCTTCAGTTTCTGGTGCAGAAGTTACAGGGCCCACTTCTTGTGTAGGATTGGTTTGTGGTTGTGGAGCCTCTGGCATAATATTCTCAGGGCCATCCTGTTGTTGTGGAGCAGAGAATCCTGTGGAGAAAGGAACTCCTTGGTTAGGTTGTGGAGTCTCAGGTGTTTCTGCCTGTGGCATCTCTTGTGGGGTATTATCTCCCATGGCTGTTGGAACAGAAGATTCTCTCTGAAGTATCTCTTGTAAATCTTCCTCCTGAGAAGCACTCGAAATTGGTGGAGTATTCTGCTGTGGAGGTGTGTATGCAGGTTGTGCGGGTGCTTGTGGTGCATTCTGGCTCATAGGAATAGGTGTTGGTGTGGGCTCTTGAGTAGAAGCTGGTTGTGTAGAAGTTGTCTGTGCTGGAGCACTCTCTGGATTATTGACCATATCTTTAAGGGATCTTTCACTCTGTGGTTCTCCTCCCATTACCGGAGACATTTGTTTTGGATCTCCTTTTTTATCTTTCTTTACCTTAGGCTGCTTTGGCCCCTTTTTCTTTCCAAGTAAGATGACTACTATACTAATAAGTAAGATTACTGAACCAGCAATTAGAACATAAGGTAAATATTCAGTTATGCTACTTAATAGGTTTCCTTCTGTTGTTGTAGTGGGTTCCCCTGTTGTGACCATAAGATCCTCCTCTGTTATTGGTTCTCCTGTTGTTGTGGGGAGTTCCTCTCCTGTTGTTGTAGATCCAGCACTTGTCTGTTCAAGGCTAACAGTTTGACCGAGGGTAAGTGTATCAAGATCCAATTCGTCAGATTCGACGACCTCAAAGGTTGCAGGAGTGTCTCCCGTTGAAGTGAAGGCTATATTTGCGAGGACTCCATCTAGTGCTGTCGCGGAATCAAGAGTACATGTTACTACTATAGTGTTTGTAGAATCTTGAGAATCTGTATAACTTAACTCTGAGCATGTGACATCTCCATCTGTAACGTCCGTTATTTCAACACCCTCCGCATAGGTTATTGGTAAAGCGATACTTTCTAAAGTGTCAGTCTCGGTATCTACACCAATCGCTACGGAACCAGTATCAGATTCTCTTAGTGTTATATTTACAGCAGCATATGTTGCAAATGGAAACATAAAGATTGCAGAAGCGACGAAAAGGGAAAATAATTTTTTCATAATAAAGGCAGTTTATATTATCTCCTTTAAGGTTATCATGGGAGGTTTCTAATATCAATAGTATGTAGTAAAAGTTTGACTTAATCTTCTTATGAATATACACTTTAGGAGTATATTAAACCTGCCTAAATATGGAATATCCTAACAATTATAATCAAGCAAATACACCTGTTACTAATGACGCTCTTGAGGAAAGTCTGAGAGAAGTTCAGGCCCTTGAAGCAAAGTTGTCATCTACGACTCTTCCCGAGAGATTGAAAGAGGAAGCAATGATGAGTGTATTAAGACTTAAGAGAATGTTTAAACTAGGTGGGTATAGTGCAGAGTTTGAAACTGTAAGTAAATATGTAGATTGGATTACAAGAATTCCTTGGGGTGTAGTGAGTGAAGACAATTTTGACATTCACAGAGCAAGGCAGATTATGGATGAAAGTCACCATGGTATGGATACTATTAAGGATTTAATACTTGATTATATTGCAACAATGCAACTACAGAGTTCTGGTGGTGTAGAGAGGTTAAGAAAGGATATTATCCCTTCACAGGTGCAATATCAGAATAATCCCCCTCAAGGAATGCCCAGCAAACCAATGGGTCAAGAGGTTCAGATGGGGGTTTTAAGAAGCTCTTCAGCCAACGCTCCAGTATTTCTGTTCTTAGGTTTACAAGGTGTAGGAAAAACTTCTATTGCAAAGTCCATAGCCCAGTCTATGGGAAGAAAGTTCTCCCGTATATCTCTAGGAGCTATTGGAGATGTTAGAACACTAAGGGGCTCCCCAAGATATTCTCCAGATGCTGAGCCAGGCCAAATAATCAAGGCTTTGGTCAGATGTGGGACTATGAATCCCGTTATCCTTTTGGACGAGATAGAGAAGTCTAGTGGTAACAAGGGACTTCTTAGTGATATTATGGCTGTTCTCCTTGAGATCTTAGACCCTGAACAGAACTCTACATTTGTAGATCACTATATTGATCATCCCGTAGATCTTTCTAATGTCTTTTTCATATGTACAGC
>CAYRDH010000030.1:0-8740 GCA_964423025.1 uncultured Candidatus Saccharibacteria bacterium
TATGTTTAGTAAATAGTATGTCTGTTTTACCTAAGAGTGTAGAAAAAGTAATAGAGGAGTTCAGTAGGTTACCTGGGGTAGGGCCTAAATCTGCTGCACGTATGGCATATCACTATATTAGATCTCCTAATAAAGATGCTTCTAAATTAGCTTCTGCTCTTAGTGATATGGAGGAGAATGTTAAATATTGTGAGAAGTGTTTTAATGTTACAGATAAAGGGGTATGTAGTCTTTGTTCATCTCCTTTGAGAAAAAAGAACAAGATTTGTGTTGTTGAAGAACCTTTGGATGTGGTAGCTTTTGAAAACAGTGGGGTTTATGACGGTCTTTATTTTGTTTTAGGTGGTGTAATTTCTCCAGCGGAAGGGATAGGTGAGGAGGAGTTAAGGTTTAAGGACTTGGAAAAGAGGGTTAATGAACTTTTAGAAAGTGTTAAAGATAATGAATCTGTTGAAATAATTGTAGCTACTAATCCAAGTCTAGAAGGGGAGGCTACAGCAAGTTACATAATTGACCTTTTTGCTAAGTTAGCCAAAGAAGAGAAGGTTAATATAACAAGATTGGCAATGGGACTTCCTACAGGAGCAGATTTAGAGTATGCAGATAGGCTTACTCTAAAGAGAGCTTTGGAAGGTAGAAGGGGGATTTAGGGAATTATCCCATAGACAACTGCTTCCTTTTCTGATATATTTTTTTAATTATCCTTCTGCCCCACATTATTAATTTTATTAAGCATTATCAATGAATAATGAGAATATTTTTGAACCTGTGGAAGAGTCTTGTGTCAAAGAATACGAACTTGTCCATTTTGCTTCTATGTTAGAAGAGGATCCGTCAATATTTGATGATTGGATGAACAGTCTTCATCAGGAGGCATTGATATTTGATGAACGAAGAGATGAAATCTTAGAAAGGATTCTAACTGAGGATCAGGATGAACAAGATGTATCATGGCAAGAGCAGGAAGAAATTAGGAGGTATTTAGGAATCGAACCATTTGGATATTTCATTAATGAAAAAGAAGCAGAGTTAATATTGAAAAGGTTTCCTGGATTCTTACCAAATCTGTCAGAAAAATTCCTGGGAAATAAAGAGTTTATGATTGAAAGAGTAAAAGAAAATGGAATGGATTTGGAGTATGCCTCCAAAGAGTTACAAGACGATAGGGAGGTAGTTATGCAAGCGGTCAGGCAAGATGGGTGGGCTTTGAAGTATGCTTCCAATGAGTTACAAGGTGACAGGCAGGTAGTTATGCAAGCGGTCGAACAAAACGGAGGTGCTTTACAATATGCCTCTGAAGAACTTCGAAGTGATAGTGAAGTAGTTATGCAGGCGGTCAAGCAAAATGGGCTGGCTTTGGAGTATGCCTCCGAAGAATTGCAAGGCGACAGGCAGGTAGTTATGCAAGCAGTCGAACAAAATGGGTGGGCTTTGGGGTATGCATCTGAAGAACTTCGAAGTGATAGTGAAGTAGTTATGCAGGCGGTCAAGCAAAATGGGCTGGCTTTGGAGTATGCCTCCGAAGAATTGCAAGGCGACAGGCAGGTAGTTATGCAAGCAGTCGAACAAAATGGGTGGGCTTTGGGGTATGCATCTGAAGAACTCCAGTGTGATAAGGTGGTGGTTATACAGGCAGTCAAACAAGATGGGTGGACTTTGGAGTATGCCTCCACAGAGTTGCGAGGCGACAGGGAGGTAGTTATTCAAGCAGTCGAACAAAATGGGTTGGCTTTGGGAGTTGTATCCAAAGAGCTTCGGGGCGATAGGCAGGTAGTTATTCCAGCAGTCAGGCAAGATGGGTGTGCTTTGGAGTATGCTTCCAAGGAGTTACAAGGTGATAGGCAGGTAGTTATGCAAGCGATCGAACAAAGTGGGTTGGCTTTGGGATTTGTATCCAAAGAGCTTCGGGGCGATAGGCAGGTAGTTATTCCAGCAGTCAAGCAAGATGCGAGGGCTTTGGAGTATGCCTCTAAAGAGCTTCAGGAGGATTTTGGATTTCTTTCAGATATCTTGGAACTCAATCCTACACTTAGAAAATATAGAAAATTTCTCCCAGAACATATATCTAAAAAGGTTGAGGAAATTGTTAATCAAATTAAAAAATGATTTTGTAAAGTATTTAGTTTTTACCAGCAGGGGGTTTTGAAATTTAATCATCTTGAATATAGCTATATCCCAAAACACATTTGTTTATTTAAGTATTGATATTTACCCCTGATTCCCGTATAATGTACATATATGTACAAGATAAGAAATACAGATAAACAAAAAATATTATTACAAACAAACCAAAGAATCTTTAAAACCTCTGATTTGGCGTTACTGTGGGATATACAAAATCGCAACACCCTAACGAAAACTATTCAAAGATATATCGATAGGAGGATTCTTTTTAGAATATACAAAGGTTTGTATTCAACACTCCCAGTAGAGGATTTAAACAAATATGAGGTTGGTTGTGCAATAGGGGGACCATTTTCATATATCTCTGCTGAGAGTATTCTCGCTAAAGAGGGGATAATATTTCAAGATATTAAAAAAGTTACACTTTTTGGTAAAAAACAAAAAGAGATTACCGTAGGAAATACAATATATCTATGTAGATATTTAAATGACAGATTTTTGTTAAATAGAGCTGGTATAAATGACGATAAAGGATATTCAGTAGCAACCGTACAAAGAGCTTTAGCAGATCTCAGACACATTAATCCTAAATTTTTTGTAGATAATAATCTCTCAATAAGGGAGAAAGAAGTAAATAACTTAAGTAAGGAGATAGGTTACAATGATAGTTCCAAGTAAGGCCGAGATAAAACACAAGAATCAGCTATTTTTACTTTTAAAAGAGATTTTAAAGGATCCTTTTCTTTCTCAAAATTTGATGTTTAAGGGCGGTACTTATGCTAGTTTAAGAGGTGTTTTGGATAGATTCTCCATTGATTTGGATTTTGACTTGCCTAATAAAAAGAATAAGGATGAGATTAGAGAAAAATGTTATGAAATTTTTAAGAAGTTAGATTTGGAAATTAAGGATGAGAGTAAGAAGCACTTACAGTTTTTTTTGAAATATGAAGCCCCAGAGGGGGAGAGAAATACTTTGAAATTAGAGATAAATGATGATGTTAGTAAATACAATGAGTATGAGAAGTGTTTACTTGAGCAGGTTAATATGTATTGTAACGGTCATACCTTAGATACTATGTTTGCGAATAAATTGTATGCTTGCAAGGCTAGGTACGATAAGAATGGAAAGATAGCTGGTAGAGATTTCTATGACATTTACAAATTTTTCTTACAAGGTATTGGTATTAATGTAAAAGTAATAGAGGAGAGAACGGGAGAGGGTTATGTTAGTTATTTAGAATCTCTGATTTCTTTTATAGATAAGCATTTAACTAAGAAATTGTTAAATCAGGATTTAAATCCATTGTTAAGGCAGGATGAGTTAGACAAAGTTTTACCTAATATTAAGGATAGTGTAATTGTGTTTTTAGAGGATGAGGTATCTAGGGTAAAGGGAGAGTAGGGTATGTTTATAGTTGGAGAGTATTAATACAAATTGTTTTTTACCCAACCCTATAGTATAATATACATATTGTATGGATGTTTATCCTACAGTGTTATCTGCTCTTTAAAAAGGTTCTACTATACCCTCTAATATTCCTTGGTAAACCCAATTTGGTTTTTATTAAGAAAATAGAAAACAGATTGGGTTTTACTAAGAAGAGAGGAGTTTTATAATGATTACAGCTGATTTTTACAACATTTTTTATGTCGGAGTCATGGTCATCTTGGCCGTGATGAATGGAATCCAGCTCGGGGCATCAAAAGGTTACCCCTTTCGACGCTTCGTGAATGCTTTCCAGGTGGTAATATTTATGGTTGTTCCTGCCGCTTTTGCATTGGGAGGACAGACGTCTGGATTCTTTTTCTGGACAATTATGGCGTTTGCTATGTCTGTGGCCCTTGACGCAGTTGAACTAACGCTCATTTACTGTGGAAAGATCAAGCCCAAGGATTCTGTTAAGGAACCGGTGAGCCCAACTCCCGCAGAATCCCAGAAGAAGGGTCGTCTAGGAAAGAAGATCAATAACAAAGCCGAGAAAATTGTGAATCGCAATCCAATTGCTGCTCACTCGCTCGCCGTTATTGTCTCCTTCACCTTAAACTTCGCTGTCTTCTTCGTCTCGCTCGTTCTTGTGACGGGATATACATTTCAATAAATTATCATTTCTTAGTAGAACCCCACAAGGAGGAGAGATCAATCGTTTTGACTTAACCGTCACCTCGCAATCTCTTCTCCTTGTAAAACCCCTCAAAATGGAAATTCCCATAAATACAGTGTAAAATAACTCAGTATGAAGTTATATAGTACCCTAGATAAGAAAGTTAAAGAGATAGAGCCTATTAAGAAAGGTCAAATCTCCATTTATAGCTGTGGACCAACAGTCTATTTCAGAATGCAAATAGGGAATATAAGAGCCTATGTTAATTGGGATATTCTCCACAGAGCATTTTTGTATCTAGGATACGATGTAAAAAGAATTATGAATCTAACTGATGTTGGTCATATGACTTCCTTGGATGATTTCGGTAGTGATTTTGGTGAAGACAGAATGGATAGACAAGCACATAGGGAGGGTCTTGAGCCTTTAGATATTGCAAATAAATATATAGATGCTGTGCTAGACGACTTCAGGACTCTTAATATTCTTGCTCCAAACGGACAGATTATTCCCAAGAATTTAAATCACGAGGGTGTTCAAGATTATGGTTTTACTAGAGCAACAGAATATGTAGAAGAGATGATAAATATAATCAAAAAGATTGAGGAGAATGGTTATACCTATGAGACTAAACAAGCTCTTTACTTTGATGTTACAAAAATAAAAGATTACACAATATTTACAGGACAGAATCTAGATGAAAAAGAAGTAGGAGTGAGAGAAGAGGTTGGTGTCGATCCAGAGAAGAGAAATCCTGCAGATTTTGTTCTTTGGATGAAAAGATACGGTAGGTATGAAAATCATATTATGAATTGGGAATCTCCATGGGGCAATGGCTTTCCTGGTTGGCATATTGAGTGTTCTACTATGTCAACATCATTATTAGGGAATCATTTTGATATTCATACTGGTGGTGTGGACCATATTCCAGTTCATCATCCCAATGAAAGGGCACAAAATATTGGAGCTTTTGGTCATCCATCTGTTAGATATTGGGTGCATAATGAATGGGTAGTAAATAAGGATGAAAGCAAACTGTCTAAGAGTAAAGGAAATGCTCCATATCTTCCCAACATCTTGAAATTAGGTTTTGATCCTATGGATGTTAGATACTTTTTATTATCCATAAACTATAGAACTAGGATACAGTTCTCTATTGAGGCTCTAGAAGGCGCTAAGAACGCCAGGGAAGCCCTTCTAAGAAGGATTAGAGAGTTAGGAGAGACTAAGGGGAGCGTAATTCCAGAATACATAGATAGTTTTAAAAAAGAACTTGAAAATAATCTTAATATGTCTGGGGTATTAGCTTTGATAAATGAATTATTAAAAGAGGATTTCTCTAAAGAGGATATTCTTGCAACAATCTCAGATTTTGACAAAGTTTTAGCTTTAGATTTAGAGAAATCTCTTGAAAAAAAAGAGACTACAGAGTTATCTTCTGAAATTAAAGCACTTTTAGAAAAGAGAATGCTTGCGAAGAAGGAAAAGGATTACGAGGAGGCAGACAAGATAAGGGAACAGATAGAGCAGATGGGTTACAAACTATTAGATACTCCAGAAGGTCAAAAATTAGAAAAAGCTTAGTATGAGTCAACAAACAATTTCATTAAAACTAACACAGGAAGAAGTAGATTCCTTAAAGGATATTCTGACGAAGAATGGCTGGAAAGAGGAGAACATAAATAACGAATATGTAGCTCTTCGTATGAAAAATGACAATGGCTCTGTATGTACCCTTTACACTAGTATGAAAGTGGTTTTTCAAGGAAGAGAGGATTTTCAAGAACTAATAAAATTGGTTAAGGATAGTACTGACAACGAGGGAAAGAGGAAGGTTCCAGTCGAAATAATTCCTCATCTAGGTGTAGATGAAGTGGGAAAAGGAGATTATTTTGGTCCTCTGGTAGTCGTTGCTTGTTTTGTCAATGACAAATTTCTTCGAGATATAGAGCTCTTGGGAGTGGGTGACTCTAAGAAGATTTCAGATAATAGGATAAGAGGTATTTATGAAGAGATTAAGGATTATCCTTACTACTATGTATCCATAGTTAACCCAAAAGAATACAACAGGCAGATAAAGGAGTTAAAAAATGTTTCAATACTTTTAGCAAAGCAACATTCTAAGGTTATTGAAATGGGACTAGAGGATCTTGCAGAGAAGGGTATAGAGTGTAAAGAGGTTGTAATAGACCAATTTTCCTCTAGAAAGAGTAGAGTTATCAATGAACTTGGGTCTTTAGGTAAGAAAATAAAGTTCATCCAATTTCACAGGGGAGAATCAGATATTGCTGTAGCCTGTGCTTCTGTAATAGCTAGAGCAATCTTCCTGCAGGAATTAGACAAAATGAATGAGGAATATTATTTTACTTTCCCTAAAGGTGCTTCTAATGTTATTGAAGCAGGTAGGGAGTTTGTTAAAAAGAATGGAGTAGGGGAACTGGAGAATGTTGCTAAGACAAGCTTTAAAACGACTAAAAAGGTTATTCAGGATTCTTTTTAGAACTCTTTTTCTTTTTTGTCTTTTTGTTGGTAGGGGATTTCTTTTTTCTATCTAGAACTACTTTTACAAGTGCAATTAGTGCTACTATTAGGAGTGCGATAGCTATAAATAATTCGAAATTCGGCTGTATAACAACCTCTTTTATAACTAAATTCTCATCTATTCCGTTATAAAAGCGTCCTAGTATCATTCTTTGTGTAAATAGGTTAGAGATGTGATCCTTTTGGATTTTGAACTCTTCTTCTAGAAGCCCCCCTGGGTATAACTTTTGTTGTTCTTTATTGATTTTTATGTATTCAGGTGTAAATCTTCCTTTTGTACTGTAAAACTGTATTTCACCCATAGGATTTAGAACATAATTGCTAATATTTTCATAGGTGTACTTAATTATAGTTGGGGATATGAATGGTATGCCTTTATCTATAATCTCTATATCTACTTTTGCAAATTCTGAGGTTATTCCTTTTACATCTTTATTGGGATCTGCAATATGTAGAACTACTAGGTGTGCCAAGTTTTCTATTGTACCAATAGGGTTTGTTTCAGCTACAAAGACTTTTTCTTCCTCTGTCTCTAATATTATTAGATTAAAATATGTTCCAGGGCGCATATCTTTATCTGGGACAATCTCGTAGGGCAATTCAAAAGTTTCTGTTGGTCTTACAGAGAAGATTTCTTTGTCGGCTCTTGTGAAAATAAAGCCATCTTCTTTGCTCATTTCTAAAGTTTGAGGGTCATAGGAATATATAACTGGGGAGAGGAAAATCTCCTTTCTAGAATTGTTTTCGAAGATTAAACTTCCCTCCCGTCTTTCGTCTGTAGTTAGTAAGTACTCACTTGTGGGAGGAGATATGGAATTCGCATAGGCCAAATGGGGAATTGCTGTTCCAAATAGGATGACACAACAAAACAAGCAAATTGTCTTTCTAAAGGAACGTTTAATGTCCATTTGTGCATTACTTAGGTAATTGTTGAGGGGGATTCTCTTTCTTTCTCTTCCTCATTCTCAATACTACCACAGTTGTTATTATGATGAGTAGGAGTAGTAAGATATATTTCCAAGGAATAATCCAAAAGGATGTTGTAGCTGTAAGGGGGGCAAATCCTGGTTGAAAGTTTCTATACATGATGATTAAGTCTGCCTTGATAGGGCCGAGAATAATTTTGTTATCTTTACTTAGGAAGGAACCGTAATCCCAAAGAGTTTCGTAGTCCGCAGAATTGTCCCTAAGAATGCTCTGACCACTTTCGTTAAATATTATTTTCCCAACTTCTTGGTCGAACATGTTCGTAAGAACAATTTCTCCAACTGGGGTGATGTGTGTATCTCCTAGGTTATTTACTCTAGTAAGAAATTTTACATTAGGTTCTTCATACCAGTCTCTGTCGGTGTCAAATTGTAGTAATTCTGCATTTTCTGCGAAGTCTTGTCCTACTTTTACTAAAATTGGAGTTCCAGAGGAGAGAGAGGTGAATGCTGCGGTAGTTCCTAGTTGTTGTTGAAGATCTTCAGATACAAAAGCAATTATTACTGTGTATTCACCCTTTGTAGCATCTTCAGGTACATTAATTTCATAAAATATTTTTTCATTCCTATTTGGAATAAGATCTACCTTCTGTTTGCTTACAGTTACCCAAGGAGCAGCGGAGTAGAGGGCTCTCTGTTCCTCTTCCTCTGTAAACATTATTGCAGTTCCTGGCTGGTTCTCTATTTGTCTAAAGCCTCTGATGAAGATATCGTAGGTTGTAGTTCTTTCAGAGAGGTTCCATACTACTATCTCCCCTTCATATTTTTCTCCTGGCTGTAGAGTTAATTTCTCTGAAGCAGGAGCTGTTCCAATGTTTAAGCTTGTTTGTGCAAAAAGATTTTGCTTAGGAAATGCAAAGAAGAGGGCAAGAAAGACTGCCAGAAATAGAGTTATTTTTTTGTTTAACCATGGGGCAGAGTATCTTTTTAAATTTTTCATCATAATTAGTAGTAACCACCACAAACATACGTGATGTATTCTGTATA
>CAYRDH010000031.1:0-8665 GCA_964423025.1 uncultured Candidatus Saccharibacteria bacterium
CTTTACATCTTTGTCATTAGGAATTCTCTTCTTAACATCCCTATTCACTATTTCTACATCTTGTCCTACTCCACTCTTCATCATCTCTGGAATTATCATCTCGAGAACAAGTGCTTGATTATTAGCATATCTAATCTTATTCTCTGCCTCTAAAAAGAGATTTATGAGTCGGTGGAGAAGCTTGACATCTATATCTTTAGCGAAATCAAATTCTTTCTCTAACTTCCCCTTTATCTTTCCAGTAAGTATTCTTCTTAAAATATCTAATACATAACTCGCAAATTGCTGAAGATTAACACCCTTCTCCTCCAACTCCTCTATTACAGCTAATGACTTACTCCCGTTACCTTCTAGAAGGTTTTTAAGAAGAAGAACCACATTGTCAAAATCTGGTAGTCCTAGGATTTTCCTTGTTTCATCTAAAGTTATCTCCTTTTTCTTCTCTTCCTGTCCCGTATATATAACATCCAGAATTGATAGAGCATCTCGGTAGCTCCCTTTTGCATTCTGCACTATTACATCTAAAGCTTCGTCTTCAATCGTTATCTCCTCTTTCTTTATAATATCCTTGATAAGGCTCTTTATCTCGATCTCTGTCCCTAGCCTAAAGTCATATCTCTGACACCGAGAAAGAATCGTTGGCGGTAACTTATGAACATCTGTAGTAGCTAAAATGAAAATTACATGTGCAGGGGGTTCCTCGAGGGTCTTCAATAGGGCATTAAAGGCCTCTGTGGTTAACATATGAACCTCATCTATTATATATACCTTGAATTTCCCCTCTGAAGGAGAAAATTCGATTTTTTCCTTTAACTGTCTAATCTGATCTATTCCCCTATTTGATGCAGCATCTATTTCTATTAAATCTAAAAATCTTGCAGTAGAAATACTCTCACAATACTCACATTCTCCACATGGATTACCATCCTTCTTTAGATTTTTACAATTAACAGCTTTCGCCAATATCCTTGCAGTAGAAGTCTTTCCTGTCCCTCTTGAACCAACAAATAGATAAGCCTGTGATATCTGATCTGTTTTGACAGCGTTCTTTAGAAGCTTAGTAACATGATCCTGACCCTTAATCTCGTCAAAATCACTAGATCTATATTTTTGGTAGAGGACTGAAGACATGGTTACATACTAAAGCAAAGTTAATCCCTTGCCAAGTGAAAATTATTTACCCAGATTTTTGACCTTTTTTACTGCCTGAGCAAGCATCTGAGAGTACAAACCATAACCTACGGAATTTATAGTCCCAGACTGATTTCTTCCAAGAATATCACCTGCCCCTCTTATCTCTAAATCCTTGTTTGAGAGCAAAAATCCTGAACCTAACTCTTGGGACTCCTTTATTGCTTCAAGCCTTAACTTAGCATCTCCCTTAAGATTATCGAAGTAAAAATAGGCATGTGCCTGTGTCCTAGACCTCCCTATTCTACCCCTAATTTGGTACATCTGAGAGAGTCCCAACATGGTAGCATCTTGTATGATTAATGTATTAACAGTAGGAATATCTAGACCATTCTCTATTATCGTTGTGCATACTAAAATATCTATATTTCCATTAACAAAAGCATCCATAGTCTTTGACAATTTTTGAACACCCATTTGACCATGAGCAACACCAACTACCTTGTGAGGAAACATTTTAGTCAACTTGCTGTAAACAAACTCTATTGTGCTTACTCTGTTATGTAGAAAATATATTTGCCCATCACGCTTTAGCTCTGTTTCTACGGCATTTCTGACACTATCCCAATTGAATCTTTCAAAATGATTTATCACTTCTTTCCTACCCTCTGGAGGAGTTGCTAAAACAGAGATATCTCTTATTCCTGCAAGAGCCATATTCAAAGTCCTAGGGATTGGAGTTGCCGTCAAAGAGAGGACATTTGTATCAACTCTCTTCTTTTTTATTTCTTCTTTCTGTCTTACCCCAAATTTCTGTTCCTCATCTATAACCAATAGACCTAACTTCTTAAAAGAGACTTTCTTACCTAGGAGGGCGTGTGTCCCAATTACAATATCTACTAGACCTTTTGAGAGATCCTCGAGGACTTTCTCCTTTTCTTTCTTTGAAGAAAATCTTGATAAAGAGACGATATTTATTGGATAATTCTTAAATCTTTCCTTAAAAACGGCCAGATGTTGCTTAACTAGGATAGTTGTCGGGGCAAGAATAGCTACTTGGTATCCTGAATTTACAACAGCAAAGGATGCTCTAGCAGCTATTTCTGTCTTACCGTAACCGACATCCCCTACCAAAAGCCTGTCCATGGGTCTGTCTCTCTGTAAATCGTCAATTATGTTCTTGGTTGCAAGAAGTTGGTCGTCTGTATCTTTAAATTCAAATTGGTCAATAAAAAGCTCTAATTCTTTCAGAGAGTCCTCGGAACTAATCACTGGCTCCCCTTCTACACTCTCTCGAAGCGCATACAGTTGGAGTAATTCTCTAGCAATATCCTCTGCCCTTTCCTTCGCTTTTTTAGAAATTCTCCTCCATACCCCACTACTTAAACCAGTTAAAATAGGCTTCTTTCTACCAGTCCCAATATATTTTGTTAGCTTGTCTGAAGCTGTAAGGGGAATAAAAAGCTTATCTGCACCCTTGTATGCTACTTCTATATATGGTCCTTTATCTTTCTTCACAACTTTAACAAACCTACCTATCCCATGATCTTCATGCACAACATAATCCCCAGGAACAATCTTTTTAAGAATCTCTACACTACCAGGATCCATATTAATATTTCTCTTCTGGTAAGAAGAAAGGTCTAACTCTCCCAGTACTTCTAAGTCTGTTAGGACTAAAACTTTGCCAATTGTAGATACAAAACCCTTTTTAACACTCCTCTCCGTAACATTCTTTGCAGGAAAAACCTCATCTATTACGTCCCTTACCTCTTTTGCTACCTCTAAGTCATATTTCTCCAAACTATTGGTCAAGTACCAAACCTCATACCCCCTGTTCTTGTAGTTTTTAGATATTTCCAAGAGGGCAGATTTTGTACTGTAAGCCTCTATCCCTGGAATGTTTCTAATTCCAAGGTCCACCCGTCCTTCTTCTTCACCAAGGTTACTTACTAAACTAATGTTCATACTCTTACCAGACTCTTCATTTCCTACTAACAGCTCACTGTCCTTACTTAAAAGAGTTCTCTCATTAACTTCCCTTATCTTTTTTCTACTTTCCACCCCAACTACAGAGATCTCTTCAACTTCCTTACCAAGAAGACTTAGCCTAACGAGGTTATTCATACTAAATGGCCAGATGATGACAACATCCCCCAGAACAGACACCTCTCCCTCGTTCCATACTCTCTCCACCCTCTCATAACCGAGATCTAATAAAGAATCTAGATTAAATTCCTCTCCCTTATGTAACTTGATTGCATTCGTCTCCTTGGACTCTCCCTCTTCTCCCTTTGAAATAGATAACCAAACTACCCTATCTAAAAGTATTCCTAGAAGTTCACAAGCAAGTTCATAGTAATCATAGTCCACACCAGAAACTTTTCCGTAAGCTAAAATGTCCCCCTTAAGGGGGACATAACTCTTAGAAAGAGTTTCTATTGGATTATTCCTAATTGTTTTTTCTTTCACACGGCTATTTTATCAATAGCGAGAGAATATGTATAATATCTAATACTAATTTAATAGCAAAAACCCTATGTATATAGCACATGGACCAATCTCTTACCTAGCAAATGAGGCCATACAGAGTAAAAAAATCAAACGCCTTAAAATGAGTGAACAGATATTGGTTGCGTTATGTGCTCTACTCTTTGGGATACTCCCTGACTTTGATATCTTCCTGCTCGCTATGCTTAACGTTCCGAGATTTATACATCACGGGATCGTAACACACACACCAATCTTCTATATTGTAATCTGGGTCGTACTGAGGGGGCTAATTTACGTCAAGGGAAAGTTCCTAAACAAGAAAACTAACATAACTCTAGATAACGATTTATCACATATCCTAGCCAATACCTTCCTAATTGGAACTCTTTCTCACCTTTTTGCAGATTTTATAGTGGACAGCATTATGTTAGCTTATCCGATATCAGAGCAGAAATTCTACTTAATAAAATACCTCTTTGAACCGAATCTCTTTGCCAGTTTTCCTTTTTCTGTAATGGATTCTATTGAGATATTCTTCATAACACTCTTCATATATGCTCTTTACAGAAAGTTTATTAAAAAGAGCAAGGTTGTAGAAATATCCCTCAAAATCTTAATCTTGATCGGCGCTTTATACATTCCATTTACAATATGGGCATCTTCTAATACATACAACAGTGCCTACCTTTACCAAGATAGAAACCAAGTCACGCAAGATTTAGACCACGACTCCATTTCAGATGGACAGGATGCAGATGTTGGAAATACCGAGGAGGACAATCTTGAGAAGGTTGATTCCAACAAGCTTCTTAAGGAGGCAGAGGATATTATGACTTCAGGGAAATGGACAAACCAGCATTCCAATATGTTCCTAGAGAAGGTAAAGGATGCGTTCGGAGGATTTAGTTCTTACAGGATAATTTCACAAGCCCATTACAATCTAAGACTCCCCATTGAACCTGTTTTAAGGGATTATCACATTAAAGAATACGGTTTTAAATCCTACTTCTACTCTGATTACGAATACCCTACCCTCCTATTTGAATATCTTGATAAGAAGGAGATGTTGGAGGAGATAAAAATGGGAGAAGAAAACTCGATAGTCCCTGGAAAAATCTTTTTCTTAATAGAGAAGGCAGATGACAGCAATAGTGGCAGCAAAAAAGAAGAGGACAAGGAGCACTTAAATATCCTTAATTTGGGTCTAACTCTTGAAGGAAATTATTTAGCAATCGTTCTTGAGGGAGATGAATACTTAAGAAAGCACACATACGAACAAGTTGAGGAGATTTATAATGGTGAATTTATACTCTATGTCCAGAAGTAACTGCTGAGGGATATAAGTAAGTTTGGAACAGCTATATTAGGATATCTGCAAGTACTCCCTTTATTGCCTCTTGAATAACTTCATCTATTATCTCTCTTTCATCCTTAGAAAATTTTGTTAAAACATAATCCTCTCCAGGAATATTTCTGTTCTCTCTAGCCTCTACCCCTATTCTTACTCTTTTAAAGTCAACCAACCCTACTCTATCCTCAACACTCTTTACCCCATTATGTCCTAGAGGAGATTTCCCTCTCTGTATCTTGAATTTACCTAGGGGGATATCTAGATCATCATGAACTAGGATAAAATTGTCTGCTAAATCTGCTATCTCATATTTTTTAATCAGCTTTGCAACCGCTTCCCCAGATCTATTCATATATGTAAAAGGCTTTTGCATAGTAGCTATTACCCTACTTCCTTCTTTTAAGAATGCTAGTTCCGAAGAAAAAATCTTTTCTTTTTTCCAATCTGTAGCAGAGATATCCTTTTGGTAAAGGAACATCTCTCTTAACACCTCTAAGAAAAGAAAACCGACGTTATGTCTAGTATTTGAATATTTTTCTCCTGGGTTACCTAACCCTGTTATTAATTTCATCTAATATATTCTGCAACATATCCTCTTGTTTTACAAACATTTCTTCTTTGCTCTTTAGAGGCTCCGAAAAATGACCTACATGTTCATACCCTAAAAGATGTAAAAAACCATGGAGGATGTCCCTAAGGACCTCCTCGAATGAATATTTCTCAGATATGTACTCTGGACAAATGTATATTTCTCCAATTAGTGGTTCTTGTTCTATTGTGAATGACAAGACATCTGTTACGGAGTCTTTCTTTCTGTATTCTCTGTTTAATCTTTTTATCTCCCCAGAGGATGTAAAGATTATGTTTACCGTGTCTATTTCTGATGGAGAAACTGTACTTCTCGTCTCTTCCTTGTAATTATTAAAGGCTTTTAGAAGAATCTCTTTAAGTTCTTCTTTACCTAGATTAATCTTAGGGAAATATTTTTGTAGTTTTGTCCAGTTATGGATGTTCAGGGTCATGGATAGTTAGCTTAGGATATCTTGAACTATATCCTTAACTGTATTGCCATCTGTTTTTCCTTCTAGTTCCTTCATTACTACACCCATTACTTTACCCATATCTCTCATGCTCTCGACATTTAATTCTTTAACTTTTGCTTCAACAACTTTTCTTACTTCGTCTTCACTCATAGGTTGTGGCAGGTAACTCTGTAAAACTTCCATTTGGATAACTTCCTTGGCAACAAGGTCATCTCTTTCCATCTTTTTGAATTGCTCTATGGAATCCTTTATCTTTTTGACCTCACTTCTTAGTATCTTTTGAACATCTTTGTCTGTTAATTCTTCCTCTGATTCTATCTGGACGTTCTTAATTGAGGCTAAAGCCATTTTTAATATTTCAGATTCATCTTTAGCACCATCTTTGATGGCTTTAAACATGTCCTTTCTGAGGGTGTCTGTTAGAGACATAGGGTATATTTAGTAACAATTTACTTAGCTCTTCGTGCAGCAGCTCTTCTTCTTCTCTTCATTTTTGCCCATTCTCTTCTCTTCTGGATCTTTTCGTCAGCCTTTTTAGTCCTGTACTGCTTCTCTCTGTAAGTATCCAGGGTTTTCTCTCTTAAGACTTCTCTGTGGAGTCTCTTAAGGGCACTGTCTATATTTTCGTTAGAATGTACTATTACAGCCATGATTTTTTTATTAAATAATATCGCGTGGTGATTATAGCATAAGTTTTTAATCTTTTACTACTTTTCTTTCAAAATTCTTTTTTCTTTCCCTGCTTCTTTTCAGTTCTCTCTCTTTCGAGGCCTTCTTTTTAAGATCAAGGGCATTATGGACTAATAGTATTGTATTGTTCCCTATAATCCTCCAGGTAAAACCTAGTATCAACAATGCAAAGCCCACAATTAGTGCACCCTGACCATCATCAAAGATACCAGTCCCTGGAAGAGGCTCGTCTGGAGGTGTCTCCGGCTCTTCCTCAGGATCCTCTGGCTCCTGAATAATACAATCTGCAATTATACTGGCATTCGCTATTAAAGAATTTCCTGCACTAGGTATTGCTTCTACGGTATTGTCATAGGTTCCAAAGGCATCCTTAGGGACTATAAAGGAGTATGTGTATGTCTTGGATTGTCCTGGGGCAAATTGACTATCGGTTCCACTTAGTGACCAAGATATTTCTCCTCCAGAAAATTCTCCATTAGAACTTATCTCCTCCATATATTCTCCTAAAACCTTAGAATCTAGAGTATCTACTATAGATGTTATCTCACCACTACCCTCTCCAGTATTTTCTACAGTTATTGTATATTCTAATTTTGCCTTAGGATTTTCTGTATTTTCATCTATACAGGATTCAACAGGGATCTTTGCAATATTCCAGTCAGGGTTTTTAATCTCTTCTGCGACGGTAAAGGAGGTTGTTAGTGAACAATTGGTTCCAGCACCACCCGCACCTTCCTTATCCTTCCATACTGCAGATATTGTGTAGTCTCCCGCTTCCAAGCAGTTTGTTTCTGTCGAGAGTGTCTCCTTGACTCTGACTTCAGTATCCCCTGTTTTCAGGGTATTCTTGCTTGCATTTACTCTAACATCACCATTTACCTTCACAACTATTGAACTCTTATTTACTCCATCTGTATCCTTCGCGACAAAGGAGTATTTAACCTCTGAGCAATATGGATATACCCCAGAGGGTTTCCCTAAGTTATCCCAATTACCACCATCACAAACTGGAGGTGGGGGTGGCGGAGGAGGTGGAGGAGGAGGAGTACAGGGATTAGGAGCATAGGGATTTTTACATTCACTCAATTTCCCATAGCAAGGATGACTTGAGGTGTAATTCTCGATGGTCACCTTTCCCGTAGAGCCATCACACATAGCAACCTTGGCCTTGCAGGCAGATTGCGCTGCTGCATTAACCTTTGATTGTGTATTTGAAGGGAACTTGCAGTTTATTCCACAGCTATTCCCATACCCTCCAGCACAAGAACATTTTGTAACAGGGGTCTCGTTGTCACCACAAGCTTCCTCACAACTCTCGTTAAGAGGGCAGAAGAGTTTCCACCCACTATTACACTGGCATAGCCCTCCTCCGCCACAGACGACAGTTCCGCAAAACGTCCCATCTGGATTGTAGCAATTTTGGCGACAACCGGTACAAGTACCTGAACAGGTATATCCGGGGGCACAACCGTCGTTTGATCCCCCCGCTTCAGAATAGTCAGGAGAAAGTTCTCTCTCCTGATTAACCCTCCACAAAAGAAAAATCCCTGAAGCAAGAAAAACAAAAGCTAATATTGAAAGTATTACTATATTCCTTTTACTTTTATTAGGCAGCAATATTTTCATTACCCAAACATCTCCTTCATACTATCTATATTAACGACATCCTTTATCATAATCAATACTACTAGAATCATAAGAAGAATCATACTCCCATTTATAACAATTGCTTTTAATTTCTCGTCAAAATCCTTTCTAAATACCCCCTCAAGAGCAACAATCATAACCCTACCCCCATCTAAAGCAGGAACAGGAAGAAGATTCATAATGGCCAAAGATATTGAAAGATCTGCTATTAAAGAAAGAAATACCAAGAAACCCCTTGTCTTTAGACTATCTATGAGAAGGAATATCCCCACTGGACCAGAGACTGTATTAGAGAGATCTGAGTAGTCAC
>CAYRDH010000032.1:0-8120 GCA_964423025.1 uncultured Candidatus Saccharibacteria bacterium
TATTTGATTCTTTATTCGAGTTAGTTACCTACGATTTGGGTATAGACCTTGGTACTGCGAATACTATGGTGTATATGAGAAATCATGGGATAGTTGTTTCAGAGCCGTCAGTTGTTGCTATTGAGAAGAGAAGTAAGACAGTCCTTGCTGTAGGTAAAGATGCTAGACAGATGATAGGTAGAACTCCTGCCAACATTGTTGCTATAAGGCCATTAAGGGATGGCGTTATCTCCGACTTTGATACGACTCAGGCAATGATTCATCATTTTATTCATAGAGCACATAATTATTTTGGAAAAAGTTTCAAAATCCCTCGACCGAGGGTAATTATTGGGGTTCCTTCTTCTGTTACAGAGGTTGAAAGGCAGGCAGTTATTGATGCTGCAAAGACAGCTGGAGCAAGAGAGGTCTATATAATAGAGGAGGCGATGGCTGCTGCAATAGGGGCAGGTCTTCCTATTGAAGATGCCTCTGGTAGCATGATAATTGACATTGGTGGCGGGACAGCAGACATCGCAGTATTTTCCCTCGGAGATATAGTTGTAGATAAGACAATGAAAGTTGCGGGAGATGAAATGGACGAAGATGTGGTTAACTACGTTAAGGGTAAATATAATGTGTTGATAGGTGAGAGAACGGCTGAGGATATAAAGATATCAATGGGTTCTGCTATGCCGATGAAGAAAGAAAAGAAGATGAGTGTTCAAGGGAGAGATCTTTTAACAGGGCTTCCTAAGACAGTTGAGCTAAGTAGTATTGAAGTGAGGGAGGGGATTATGAATACCATCTCCCAAATAACTGAGGCAGTAAAGGATGCAATAGAAGAAACTCCTCCAGAACTTTTGAGAGACCTTTTGACCAGTGGAGTTAGTTTAACAGGTGGTGGAGCTTTAATTAGAGGTCTAGATACTTATTGGAGTAAAGAATTAAACATCCCTGTCAAAATAGTAGAAGACCCCTTATCTACAGTGGCTAGAGGTACAGCACAGATGCTAGATCATATAGAACTACTAGAGCGTGTTCAGAAGTCTTGGGAAGAGTTGGTTTAACTTTGGTTTCTAGGATATGAAGAAAGACTCTAAAAAAATATCAATAGAGTATTTAGCTTTACTTGGAGGAATTATATTCAGTATAGGGCTATTTATTTTGGACTCTCTTGGGGCACTATCTTTTCTAAGAGCTGGGGTCTCGTTTGTTATGGATCCTGTTGCTTACCATGGTAGTTATGTGGGCAGCGAGGCTCGGGGTTATTTTGAAACCTTTGGTCGGCTTAATGAATTCCGAAGAGAATACTCTGAACTGAGTATGAAGGTTTATGAACAGGAGATAGATTCTGCTTTCTATTCAACACTTAAAGAGGAAAATGAAGCCTTAAAGAAGCAAATAGCCCTTGGTAATATTGAGCAAAAGTATGTACTAGCAAAGGTCTTAAGTCCTCAGGAAAACAATCTTCTTAGAATTAATAAAGGAAAGGACGAGGGAATTGCTGTTGGAGATGTTGTTGTACTAGGTAATATGTATATTGGTTTGGTAGTTGAAGTAGACGAAAAAGGTTCTCTTGTAAGATTACCTTCTAACAGGGGTAGCAGTTTAGAGGCGATTGTCATAGAGGGGGAGATAGAAAATGCTAGGAATATGGATGGTGTTACAGTCTTGTCGAAGGGTGTTGTGGAGGGTAGCCCAGATGGGATAAAGATAGAGAATATGTCTATGAATGCTTCCCTGAAGAATGGGGACACAGTAGTAATTAATGATACCAGGGTAGGGGAATATCTAGTTTTAGGTAGCCTCGTTGGTCTCTCTGAAAACCCTGCTGCGACATCAAGAACGGGCTATGTCTCTCCTATATTTGATTATGAAAGGCTAATGACAGTATTTGTAATTATAGAATCTTAAAATGTTAATACTAAATATTTTCTTAACAATTTTGGGTCTTTTCTCTCTAGTATACTTAGAGAGTTTGCTTTTGGCTCTCATAGGAGTGAAATTATCCTTGATAATATTTTTCTTCCTGTTTCGTAAAGTGGACTCAAAACTTTTTTTCATAATCTCTTTCGTAGTGTTTTTAGTCTTTGATGTTGTTTACAAGTTCCCATTAGGAAGTAACATTCTTATTCTTGCTCTTCCACTGCTTTTGTATTTACTAGTTTCCATGTTTGTATCTCTAGATTTTGGTCTAGTAGCCTTTTTAGTTAAGACTGTAATATTTTGGGTTTACTACATAATCCTTCTAGTTCTTCCAAATCTTTTTGTAGTAGGAAGATTTGGGGCATTGACGTGGGACGAAGTTCTTAGGGCTCTTTTAAGGGCCTTTTTAACGTCTGTTGGGGTCTTTATACTTGACTACATACTCGCTGGTTTTAGGAAGAGAGGAAATAGTTCTCAAATTCGGTTAAAATAGAGTATGAACTTAAAAATTTCCAAAGATCTACAAAACTCAAGTCCTAAAAGAAAAAGGCTCTTTGTGAAGGGGAGCTCCTCGAATGCCAATGGTATCAATGGAGTAGCTAAAAACATTAAGAAGACTCTTATGGAGCCCAGTAAGGAGAATGGAGATGTTCGTTGGAACTACTTGCTGGTTTTCCTTCTGTTTCTTTTCTTGTTGGGAGTTTTGATCTTCGAACTTTCATCTTTACAGATAGTAGAGGGGGAGGAGATGCTTGTTAAGTCGGTAAATAATCAGGTTAGAATAAGGACAATCCCGCCATATAGGGGTGTTATATTTGATCGTAATGGCAAGCAGTTAGCAGTTAATGAGTCAGCTATGAATGTCTATCTAGCAATTGAGCACTATCTTGACCAAGAAGGATTGATAGACACCTCGTTAGTTGAGGAAACCTCAAATACCCTTGGGGGTATATTGGGAGATGATTGGGAGCATAGCACCGAAAAGGGTGATGAGCAGTTTAAGACTATTTCTGAGAAGGTTTATTCTATTCATAGTGAGAGTCCATACTTCTCTGAAATCCTTATGGCTAGGGATATAGATGATGATACTGCTATTAAAATAAAAGCAATGAGCGAAGAACTCCCTGGAGTTTATATAGATAGTGGAAGTAAGAGGCTTTACCCGGAGAAGGAAGTCTTCTCTCATGTGTTAGGTTATACGGGAACGGTTTCCTCGGAAGATATCTCTGAGCTAGATTATGTCTCTCCAACTGATGTAATAGGTCGTACAGGGCTAGAAAGGGAGTATGATGAGGATCTTTTAGGTGAGGCTGGGGAAATTGCGTGGGAAGTGGATGCTGTTGGTAGGACAATTTCTAAGGAGGGGTATGTAATTAAGGAGCCAGTATCTGGAAAGAACCTCTATTTAACAATAGATTTGGAGATACAGAAGCAACTATACAAGGTTATAAAGGAAGGCGTTAAGGAGTATGATGCTCAGGCGGGAGCTGCTGTAATCCAGGATCCAGATACCGGGGAGATAATAGCAATCGTTTCTTACCCAAGTTATGACAATAACCTTTTTGTCGGAGGGATTTCCTCTGCGGAATATTCAAAGTTAATAACTAACCCTGGGAATCCTCTTTTAAACAGGGCAATAGCAGCACAGATGCCTCCTGGTTCTACATTCAAGACATTGGTCGCAATTGCGGGTCTAGATTCTGGGGCAATAACAAGGAATACTGTGTATGTTAGTAGGCGGGGATATACTTTCTCGAGTGGAGCTCCCTTCCAGGATTATAGGAATTCAGCGTATGGGGCATTGAACCTAATTGATGCGATTTCTGTTTCTTCCAACATATATTTCTGTGAATTAATAAGGAATTGGGATATGAATGAGTTAGTCCCATACCTAGAAGCTTTTGGGATAGGTAGCTATACTGGTATAGACATCCCAGGAGAGGCACCGGGAAGACTTCCTTCTCCAGAGAATAAAATAGCTTTAGCTAATACCACAAATCCTTGGTTGGATGCTGTGTGGTATCCCGAGGGAGACTCTTGTAACTCCGTTATTGGCCAGGGTATTACATTGGCAACACCACTGCAGATGGTTAATTGGACCTCTGCAATAGCCAATGAGGGGACATTACATACTCCCCACGTAGGAGATTATTTCCTAGATGAAGATGGAGAGAGAAAGACATTAGAATATGATCCAATAAGAACAGAAGTTGCCTCTGATACTGCTATTGAAACAGTTAAGGAGGGGATGTGGTCGGCAGTTAACGGTCCAAGAGCAACAATTCGCACCCTTGGTGGTCTAAGTGTAGAGGTAGCTGCTAAAACAGGAACTGCGGAGTTTGGAGCATTAAGTAAAGATGGGACATACGAGAACACGCATGCTTGGACAACGAGCTTTTTCCCTTATGATAACCCTAAGTATGCTATGACAATATTCTTAGAAGATGGTGGTGAGAGTATAAACGCAGTAAGAGTTGCTAGACAGATGGTAGAGTGGATGATTAAAGAAGATTTAATCTAGGTTTAATTTAGATTTAATCTCTCTTTGTAAGAATATTTCTATGCAAGAACTATCTAGGGGAGAACTACCCCCTCTTCTAATTGAAGCTATCCCAAAGCTTTCTTCATTATATTTTATTGGCAACAAGGATTTACTGGGGCGAATCTGCATAACCTTCGTAGGTACAAGAGACATCACTAGCTATGGAGAGTTTGTAATAAGGGAACTCTTAAACAGAGAATTAGCAAAGTACAATATATCAATAGTCAGTGGTCTAGCTAGAGGAGTAGATGCCTATGTTCACAAGATCTGTCTTGCAAGGGGGATTAAGACAATTGCAATAGTCCCTGGAGCTATAAATAGTGCCATACCGAAATCAAATAGAGAAATATTTCAGCGAATCAAAAAGGAGGGTCTTGTACTTGCAGAATATCCCAAAGGGACAATCCTAAGGAAGGAAATGTTTGTTCTGAGAAATAGACTCCTAGCGGGCATATCCCCATTAACAATAGTGATTCAGGCAGGACAAAATAGCGGTTCTTTAATAACTGCCAACATGGCTCTCAACTTCAATAGAGAGCTATTCGTAGTTCCAGGGGATATAAATAGAGAAGTCTCCAAGGGTTGCAATTCTCTTGTAAAGCAAGGAGCTGGCATAATAACCAACTTTCAGGACCTCAAGGAACTCCTTGGAATTATTAACAACCAACTAACAATAAAGTGTGAACACCTTGTGCAAGGAAAATGAACAAATTTGACAACTCTAAGAGAATTAATGTATTTTGAACCTATGGCAAACAAAACTTATAAAAATTTACTAATAGTTGAGTCTCCCTCAAAAGCGAAGACAATAAACAAGTATTTGGGCAAAGATTTCAAGGTTATGGCTACAGTTGGACACATAATAGATCTTCCTAAGAGTAAATTAGGAGTAGATGTAGAAAATAATTACGAACCACAACTGGATACTATTTACGGAAAGGGAAAGATAGTTAAGGAACTTAAAAAGGCTATCCCTAAGGGCGGAGATGTTTATCTTGCAATGGACCCGGATAGGGAAGGGGAAGCAATTGCTTACCACACCTCTACAGAATTAAATATTAAGAAACCAAAGAGGGTAGTCTTTCATGAAATAACGGAAGAGGCAGTAAAGGAAGCAGTAGCAAGTCCTGAGGAAATAAACTTGAATATGGTTGAAGCCCAAAAAGCGAGAAGAGTTCTAGACAGGTTAGTAGGGTACAAGCTCTCCGAACTTATATGGAAAAAGATCTGGTATGGTCTTTCCGCAGGTAGAGTCCAATCTGTTGCTTTAAGGCTTGTTGTTGAGAAAGAAGAAGAGAGAGAAGCCTTTAAGGAGGAGGAATATTGGGAAGTATCTGTAAAGCTTAAGGATTCTGAAAAGAACATAGTAGTAGCAAAACTTGCCACCAAGGATGGTGACAAATATATCCCCAAAAACGAGAAAGAAGTTAAGGATATCCAGGGGGGTATAGGAGATAGCAAATTCCTAGTTAAAGAAGTTACAACAAAAAAGAAAAGTAAGCATGCATACCCACCATTTACAACCTCAACAATGCAACAGACAGCAAATACAATTTTGGGATACACATCTAAGAGGACAATGGGTATTGCACAGGCGCTGTATCAGTCAGGTTATATCACATACATGCGTACAGACTCTGTTTATTTAGCCAAGAAGGCTATAACCCAGATCAGAAAACTTGTTGAAGACAAATATGGGAAAGAATATGTCCCTGAAAAACCTAATTACTACAAGAATAAAGCGAAAAATGCACAAGAGGCACATGAGGCCATAAGACCTACAGACTTCTCCTTAGATTTTGCAAAGATCGAGAAGGAGCACGGTAAGGCTGCAGTTAAGCTCTATGAATTAATCTGGAAGCGTGCAGTATCCAGCCAGATGAGTAATAAAGAAGTAGAAGCTTTGAAGGTTTCTTTGAAACCTAAAGACTTAGATAAGCCAGAATATATCTTTACCCTCGGTGGAGAGAGGACACTCTTTGACGGTTTTAGAAAGGTTTTAGGTTCTAAGAAAGATGCAGATGATTTACAAGAAATTGCCCAATTGAAGGAAGGAGATGAATTAGAGAAGGTAGAGTTCGTAAACGAGCAGAAGTTTACACAACCTCCTGCTAGATATACTGAGGCTTCCTTAATTAAAAAGCTTGAAGCACTAGGCATTGGTAGACCTTCCACATATTCTTCGATAATCTCCACAATTCGAGGGAGAGGGTATGTTGAATTTGAAGCAAGAGCAATATTCCCTACAGACATTGGTAGGGTAGTAACTAACTTCTTGAGAGGTAACTTCAAGAGATTAGTAGATTACAAATATACTGCTAAGGTAGAAGATGAACTAGATGATATTGCACTTGGAAAGAAGGAGTATGTTCCTGTTATAGATGAGGAATACAAATCTCTTATGAAGAACATTAAGAAAGCAGATAAGGAAGTTAATAAGGAAGATGTTGTTATATTAGGTAAATCTGACGAGAAGTGTCCAGAATGCGGAGGCGAAATGGTTGTGAGAATAGGTAGATACGGGAAATTCCTAAGCTGTGCAAAATTCCCAGAGTGTAAGGGGATGAAAGATCTCAGTGGAGGGGAAGAAAGCTTAGATTATGACAAATACTTTAAGCCGGAGAAATGCCCAGAGTGTGGGGCTAAAATGGTTTTAAAGAATGGTAGGTATGGTAAATTCTGGGCTTGCGAGACATATCCAGAATGTAAGGGGATAGTTCCACTTCTGTTAAATGAGAAATGTCCAGAGTGTGGTCACCACCTAGTTGAAAGGAGAAGTAAATGGGGGAAGACTTTTATTGGATGTAGTAACTATCCAGATTGTACATACATCAAGAAGAGTAAGAAAAAGACAAAATCTAAAAAGAAGAGTAGTTAATATCTTTTTAACAACCATCTCTTAAGATGGTTATATGCTTCCTAGGGAGAAATATATAGAGAAGGGGATAGATAACCTCAGTGATCAGGATTTAATCGCCATAATCGTTGGAACTGGAACAAAGGGAAAGGATTTCATGAGTGTGTCAAGGAGTGTTGTTATTAGGATGAGGAGACTGGTTAAGAGTGGAAGGGATATTAATATCCGGGATATCACGGAAGTAGATGGAGTGGGGGTTGTTACAGCAATGAGAATCCTCTCTGGTATAGAATTAGGCAGGAGGTTATATGGCCTTGAGAGTAGTGAGCGAAGTGTGGTTAGGAACTCCCAGGAAGCGTACTCTGCCCTTAGAGACATAGGAAATAGGAAGCAAGAACATATAGTTGCACTCTTCCTTAATTCCCGCTTCCAGGTGTTAGAGAGACGTGTAATTTGCATAGGAAGTCTGGATGGAGTCAATGTTCTTCCAAGGGATATAATTATCCCGGCTCTAGAACTTAATGCTAGTAGTGTAGTAATAGCACATAACCACCCCTCAGGAGATCCGTCTCCCAGTCATGAGGATATCCTTATTACAAAAAGGATACAGGAGGGTTTAGAACTAGTAGGTTTAAATCTCTTGGATCATATTGTAGTGACTAATGACTCTTGGAGGAGAATAGAGATATAAAAGTTGTCAAAGCTTTTTCTACCCTGTATAATCCAGTTGTTTAATTAATATATCTCATATATCTTTGTTCCAATCCTGGACATAGTCCAACAAAGATATTAATAAAAGGAAAGGAAATAAAA
>CAYRDH010000033.1:0-5404 GCA_964423025.1 uncultured Candidatus Saccharibacteria bacterium
AATCTATAAAAACGCTCAAATATCTCTTTAGCCTTCTCCTTAGGAACTCCCCTACCATCATCCTTTACCGAAATCAGTACTGTGTCTTTCTTAGTAGATACACTAACTTCTATATTTTTACCTTCAGAATATTTTAGCGAATTCTCTATTATATTTGTTACAGCTCTTGTTAGAAGTGTTCTATTACCATTTACAAAAAGGTCCTTTTTAGGAAGACTCTTTTCTATATTAAAATTCTTCTTTTCTATCTCCCCACTTAGAGTACTTATAGATTCCTCTATAACCTCCTTTATATTTACCTTACCAGACTTAATACCAAACCTAACATTAGACACGGAGGAAAGTAAAAGAAGATCTTCTGTTAGATCTGACATAAATCCTATTTGCTTCTTAGAATTAAGAAGCAACTTTTCAGATTCCTTCTTGCTTACATTTTTGCCATCTAGAATGGTGTCTATATTAGCTTGAATTACACTTAATGGAGTTTTAATCTCATGAGAGGCATTCTCTACAAATCCTTTTTGGGAATCAAAGGACTTACCTAAACGACGACTCATCCTATTAAAACTCTTTATTAATTGAGATATCTCGTCCCCCTTATCTTCGAAAGGAATCTCTTCATTAAGATTCTCCGTTTCTTTTTTCTCTATCTGTTCATTTAACTTCTCTAATGGACGTAACATTATAATTGCTATTAGATAACCTCCACCAAAACTCATCAATACTAAAGGAAATATCATGTATATAGATATCCTCCTTATGTTTTCCAAATCTTCCATCCTAGATTCCATAACCAATTCCTGTTGTTCTTCCGACAATGCCCTAAACCTTGGCCTGTCAAATCTCTGAGCCCAGAAGCTTCCTTCAGGGAATTCATTTTCCGGGGTCCAACTGTGCATGTAATCAGTAATTAAGACATTAACGACTAGGACAAAAAGTAAAGAGAAAAGAGAAAGTAGTAATGAATACCAAATAGTAAGTTTAAATTTTAATGACTTTGTAAATTTCATTTTATATATTTTCAAATTAATCTTCTTTATACATATATCCCTTACCACGAACTGTCTGTATATATTTTTTCTTTGGGTCTAGTTTCTTCCTAAGAGTTTTAATATGTGTTTTTACTGTATCTGAAAACATATCTACTTCACTGTCCCAGACATGTTCTAGAAGCTCTTCTGCAGAGACAATCTCCCCTTTCTTATGTAAGAGATATTCTAGTACCCCCATCTCTTTATTTGTTAATTGTATTTCCTGTCCCTCTTTCTTAAGAAGATTTTCCTTAGGAAAGACTTCGTAGTCTCTGAACTTTAAGACCAAAGTTTGTTCCTTCTGAGTTCTTCTTAAAACTGCTTCTACCCTAGCTAAAAGTTCTTTCATATCAAAGGGCTTGGTAATGTAGTCATCGGCTCCATTGTCAAAACCTTCAATTTTGTCATATATCTCTGACCTTGCAGTGAGCATTATTATTGGAACATTCTTCCTTTCCTTACGCACCCTTTTAGCAATCTCCATACCATCTAACTTAGGAAGGTTTAGATCTAGGATTAGGCAGTCATAGGAGTTCATATTAATCTTATGATACCCCTCCTCTCCATCCTCTGCTTCGTCTACTACATAACCGTAATCTCCCAAGAAATTTTTTACAAGAGTTCTTAATTCACTTTGGTCTTCTACTATTAATATCTTCATAACCCATTATACTACTAATTAAACTAATCCCAGGGAGAATTACCACCCTGGGAATTAGAGAGAATTTTGTTTAACCTTTAGAGGTTAGGGCATTCTCCAGTTCCTTGACCACCCATTCCACCACCTCTTCTATTCTGGTTTCCTAGGAGTCCTAGATCTTCTCTGAGATCTCTAAGCTCTTGGAGCTCTTCTTCTGTAACCTCATCACCTGAGATTACCTCATTGATCTCGTCCAGCATGGTTCCTTCTCTTTGAGCTCTCATTTCTTCACGTAGAGCTTCTCTCTCTTCTTCACTAAGGTCTCTTCCTGCACCTTGTAAGCCTCTTCCACCAACAGGTCTTACTTCTTCCATGGCTTCGAGGATTTCGACTTGTCTGTCAGTGAATTCCCCTGCGTCTATTGCAGCATCTATTATTTCCTGTTTCTCTGCCATTCTGTCAGCCATGTGTTCCTCTCTGACTTCATCAGAGAATCCCAAGGCTACTCCTTGTGCGTTAACTTTGGAAACTGCAAAGATGCTTCCACCGAGGATTGCTAGGCCTAGAACTGAGTATGTTGTTAGCTTCTTCATAGAGATAGATTATTAAAATTTAAATATGTCACAACTATACCGTTTGAATGGTGAAATAAAGGTGAAGATTTAAACAATTGGTTTTAAAGGCTTTAAAGCTTATTTCTTCATTCTTTTTAGAAAGATATTATGATAGTATTATGGGTAAGAATATGGCCAGAAAACACAAGAAAAATTTTTTACTAGAAGTCCCCTTTGTTTTTTTTCTTGTTATTTTAATAACTCTCTCCCCCAATATTGCTGTTTGGTTGGGTTTTGAAAATGGCCCCTTTGTTAAAGAAGCTTCTGCTCAACAAGTAGAACTTTTAACAACATCTGGAACATGGACTGCTCCTGCTAACGTATACGAAGTGACTGTGGAAGCTTGGGGAGCAGGAGGAGGAGTTGGAATGTATCCATGGCAGCAACAGGTGGACCAGGAACAACATGGACGACAGGAACATACACCTACCCCTTTGACAGTACTGGTGGTGCAGATACAGGGAGACTAACCGTTAATCCTACAACAGGAACAATTACTCCAATAGGAGCTGGTTGCACGAACACCTCCGTATCCGTCGGAACCTCGGATTTCTTCCTAAATACAACTACAGACAGTATCGATTTAATGGCAGCAACAACAGGAGCAGATATCGGTTGTAGATGGGATCTAGAAGGAGTATCTCTATCACAGAGAATCCCTGCAGGACAGCAAGCAGGTTCCTATACTCTAGGAATGACTCTTACAGCACTCTAAAGATTTCTCTTCCCAAGATTCCTTCAATGCTTTGCTCTTTTTTGTTTATCTCAAGAAAGAGAAATATCCTTGTAGTATAATGAACTATGAAAACTGACTTTGACTCTCTAAAAGATCTACACCAATACTACGCAGTCCACAATACATGTGCACTTAAAACAGTAGCTACACAGCCTGTTTATGAGATAGAACCACCCTCCTCCGGTATCTTATTCATAGGAGAAGCCCCCGGTAGAAATGAAGACCAACAGGGAAGACCTTTTGTAGGTGCAGCAGGCAAATTTCTAGACGAATTATTACACACCATAGACCTAACAAGAGACCAAGTATATGTAACTAATGTTGTTAAATACCGACCCCCTAATAACAGAGACCCCAAGGAAGATGAGAAGAAAGATTGTAGAGTATGGTTAAATAGCGAACTCCTCTTTGTAAAACCCAAAGTCATAGTTACACTAGGAAGACATGCAATGGAAAAATTTGTTCCTGAGGGGAAAATATCTACAGATCATGGGCAAGACTTCACACATCCAACCGGAATTCCCGTTTTTGCAATGTATCATCCTGCAGCAGCACTCTACAACCCAAACTTAAAAGACACAATGAAAGAAGATTTTAAGAAATTAAAAGAATTTTTAAAAGGTTTAGAAACTAAAACAAAGAAAAACAGGAAGAAAAATGAAGCTATAGATGAGATACTAGATATGTAAATCTAATTAAAAACCCTTACCACTTGCTAACATAACTGCAATCTTTTCCTGAACAGATACCGGCATCTTCTTAACAGAATCATTTACAAAACCCTTAACTATTAATTCCCTTGCTTCTTCTTCGTTTAATCCCTTCGTCTGGAGATACTCTATCTCCTGCCTAGAAATCTTTCCTATAGAGGCCTCATGAGAAAGTTGAACTGTATTATTCTTAGCCTTAAGAAGAGGAACTGTTTCTACATCCCCTGCATTTTCCAAAAGAACAGCATTACATTCAATATGTCCCTTACTCTCATCTCCTTCCCCTACTATCTCCGTCACCGTCTTGTATTCTCCACCTTGAGACACAACACTAGAGAGAATCTCTCCACTACTCTTCTTACCCTCTAGATTAATCCTCCCTCCTATATCTAATATTGAACCATCATGAGAATATACCAATGACTGCATAACTGCCTTACCTCCATCTTTTACAAAAACCTTGGGATTACTACTTATCTCCTTAACCTTATCCCAAACTACATAGTTAGATATAAATACACCCCCCTCTTCTACATGTATTCTCGTTTTTGGAAAAACCTTAGAGGTCTCACCCCAAGAATGTATCATGTTAAAAGTAAGAACCGCATTCTTACCTACGAACATATCTGTTATGGCATTATGTGTATTATCTTTAACATGAGCATTAGATAAACAACCAGTAAAAACTTCCAACTTAGAATTCTCTTCAGCTACAATAATATTTCTAACATTCTGTTCAAAACCAGATTGGGATGTCAAAAAACAGGTTTGAACAGAACTCTGAGCACCCTTCCCAAGATGAATGAGGTACCCTGTATATTCCTTGAAGGTATTCTCCTGTAAATCATAACCCTTTAGATATTCCTCAGTTTTAGAATTATCAATATCTAAGACTTGCACATTATCTCTGGATGTTTCCATAAGTAGAGGCGTATTATCATGAAGCACAATATAAGGACTCATTCCAGGATTACTATAATTGTTTAAAAACTGTTCTAATTCCATTACTTTTCTGCAATTTCACAATTAAGACATTTTTCATAACCTTGCTTGTTTATACACTCCCAGACCTTCTTAGGTTTCCCCTTACAGATTATTTCACCATTAAGGATTACATAGGCGGTATCTACTTTAAGTTCTTTTAGAATCGCTCCTGTGTGGGTTGTTATAATTACACTCTTTTCTTTACTAACTTCATTGAGATAATCTGCTATCCTCCCAATATTCTCCAAATCTACACCAGAATCTAATTCGTCTAGTAGATATGTGTGAATGTTATCTAAAAGGGAAAGAGTAAAAAGTTCAACCCTCTTAATCTCTCCTCCGGAGAGTGTGTAGTTAATATCTCTTTTTAGAAGTTCATCTATATTTAACTGGTCGATGGTCTTTTTAATATCTTCATATTCAAAATCATATTGGTCCATGAGGTCTTCTACAGTTACACCCTTAATCCCAACACTCTTCTGTCCTACATACCCCAAACCTAGTTTGACCCTTTCATCTATACTCTTTTTCTTAACGCTTTTACCATCTACCTCTATATCACCCTTCTTAATCTTGTAGCCATCTAGGCCCATGATTACTCTAAAGAGTGTGCTCTTGCCTGAACCATTGGGTCCAAAAAGAACAACTCTTTCACCATCTTTAACTTCAAGATTAATATCTTTAAGAAT
>CAYRDH010000033.1:5504-8022 GCA_964423025.1 uncultured Candidatus Saccharibacteria bacterium
TGGTAAGTAAATTGGAAATATTAGATAATACACAGAAAGAATAACAAATTATGACAAATATTAAAACCAATAATAACAACAGAAAAGAGCTGGATAGCATTCTTAAAGAAATTGAAGAAGCAAAATCTTGGGATTCTGACTCCCTTCAAAAAATTCTAAGAAACCATCCTAAGAATGGTAGGGAGATGTATGCCAAGGACGAATTGGTTCGCGCTTACAGGCTGAAACAGAAAGAGGAGGGTTACAAAAGTAAAAAGGTTGAGGAAAGGATAAGGATGAAGCCAACAAGAACTAACTCTGGGGTAGCCGTCGTTACTGTTCTTACTAAACCCTATCCCTGCCCTGGTAATTGCATATATTGTCCTAACGAAGCTAATATGCCCAAGAGTTACATTGCGTCTGAACCTGGAGCACAGAGGGCTCTGTCAAACAAATTTGACCCGTATGCTCAAGTGTTTAACAGGTTAATAGCACTTAAGAATGTGGGTCATAATATTGAGAAGGTAGAATTAATTATCTTAGGAGGGACATGGTCATATTACGACAAAGATTACCAACTTTCTTTCATCTATGATTGTTTCAGAGCTCTAAATGACGTTAAGGAAGATAGTAGAGATTATGTAGAACCTAGAGAGGGAGCATTAGAAAGGGTGACATGGGAAGATATTGATAAAATGCACAAAGAGAATGAAACTGCTTACTGCAGAAATGTAGGACTTGTCTTGGAAACACGACCAGATTACATAACAGAAGAAGAGCTAATTAGGATGAGGAGATTAGGAGCAACTAAAATCCAGATTGGGATACAATCTCTTTCTAACAAGATATTAAAAAAGAACAGAATTGGAAGAAAGAATGATTCTGTAAAGAATGCATTTAAACTACTAAGAAGGATGGGTTTTAAGATTCATGGACATTGGATGCCTAATCTTTATGGTTCTACTGTTAAGAGAGATATCAAAGAATACAAAGAACTCTGGGGAAGAGATTACAGTCCAGATGAATTAAAGATCTACCCTACTTCAATAATTGAAAACACTCACCTTAATTACCTCTACCAGCAAGGATTGTATGCGCCATATACAGACAGAGAACTTACTAACCTCTTAAAAACAGTTCTACCTCTTACCCCAAGATATTGTAGATTAACCAGGGTTGTCAGAGATATTCCTTCTAACGAGATAGTTGCAGGGAACAAGAAAACGAATTTAAGACAATTAGTCCAACAGGAGATGGAGAAGGAGAATATTAAGATGGAGGATATTAGAAGTCGAGAGATAAGGGGTGAGAAAGTTACAGAGGATATGTTAGAAATGGAAAAGGTAGAATACAACACTTCCATTAGTAAAGAGATTTTCATATCCTACAAGACAAAAGATGAAGATAAGATATGTGGTTTTTTGAGGTTATCTTTACCTAAAGGTAAAAACAAAAATACACACTTTCTAGAGGAATTAAAAGACTCTGCAATAATTAGGGAGGTACATGTGTATGGTAAGGTTTTAGGTTTAGGGAAAGATAGTAAGGGTGAATCCCAACACTTAGGTTTGGGAAAGAGTTTAATAGAAGAGGCTGAAAAGATTTCTAAAGAGAATGGTTTTAAAAAGATATCTGTTATATCTGCTATAGGAACTAGGGAATATTATAAAAAAAGAGGTTATCAAAATATTAACCTCTATATGCATAAAAATTTGTAAGGAATTTTGCACAAGGGTTTTATAAGTAGAGATATTAAGATAATTTAATGAGTAGATACTCAAGTTAAAAAACCTTATCTTATATTCTACTGACCTTGTGCATTATTCACACTTTCTTAGTAATTAGTACAAGTAATCGTCTGGGGGACCAAAGATCCAAAAGATGGCATAGAAAATGAAGAACAATCCAGAACAGAATAACATTTTTTGCCATAATGGCTTGTAATATGTTATCTGGATTTTCTGTAAATTTTCCTCTGCCTGAGATATTTCGACCTCGACCCTTCCCTTTGCTTCCGTTACCTTCCAGTTCCCAACCCTGTTGTCCAGATCGTTGCTAGAAAAGTAATTGTCACGGAAATAGCCTAAAGGGTCCTTAACAGGAATTCCGTAGATATTAATCAACGGATCGTCAGTTGAGGTAAACCGAAAATAAGCGGAAGAGGCAGCATCAATCCATATTGGTGGTCCAAGGTCTCCCTCTAACAGGATAGTCTCTATTCTGCCACCTCGTCGAACAACAAATCGTTCTTCGACTTCAAAATCTGAGGGACGACACCAAACATAACCAATGACAACCAAAACAAGTAGAATTATCGTATAAACAATCTGTTTCATCTTATGCTCCTTAAATACTAGTGAATGTGTGAATTTTTAATGAACATACTAATTATATCAAAAAATAGCACAAAAATACATACTATGGGGTATGCGTGTCTGCTGAAATAATTATTCGAAAACTATGAAAATACAAAGAAAATGGTGAGTGTACAGGGGCTCGAACCCTGAACCTAGCGATTAAGAGTCGCTTGCTCTACCAA
>CAYRDH010000034.1:0-7935 GCA_964423025.1 uncultured Candidatus Saccharibacteria bacterium
ATTTATTTTCTCTTTTACTTCATCCATTTTCTTTTAATTTAAAGTTATTTATATTTAAGGATTTAGATTCTTCAAAGCTTCTGCGGTTGCTGATGCAACGTCTTGAAGGTTGCTTCCAGGTGTATAGGCTGCATTTCTAAGGCCTTGGTTAAAGATATCTCCTGCTTGTTGACCATAGAGCATGTCTTTAGTTATGCCTAAATCTGACAATTGGTTTAGGAATTTTCCTTGAAGATCAGGGACTGCTCCTTCTACAACTCCACCTTGGGGTACAAATAAATCGGGACCTTTCCATCCCCATTTAGATGTATCCCAACCGAGTTCTCCTGTTCTTAACCAATCGCCAGAGGCGAGTTCAGAGCCAGTGGTTGATACTGGCTGTGTTGGTGGTAATTCAATAGATCCTTGAGGAGGACCAGCTTCTCCAGCTGGAGGTGCTTCAGGGAGTCCTCCTTGTTGTCCGGATGGGGTTTCTCCTCCCGGTGGAGGTGTTTGTCCCCCTGGAGGTGTGCTTGGTGCTCTGAACATATTTACAATGCTCTGGAGTGCTTTCCCGGCTCCATATCCAGCTCCTCCACCCATTAAGGCTGAGGATACTTCTCCAAGTCTATTTGCCCACCATTCATTTCTTTTAATTTTCTTATCTATTTGGGCAAGTTCAGTGACTGTCTTATTTCTTCTGTCAGTATATCTTAGGCTATTAGATTTGGCCCTAAGTTTCTCGGAAAGTTTCATTCCTTGAGTTCCAATTATAGGACCTCCTAGACCGACTGCTATAAGGGCAGCTGCACTAACAGGAGGAGTTAAGGCTCCAACTCCTAGGCCTGCAAAGAATGCTCCGACTTTTATTATCTTGTGTTTATTGTTTCTTTTCCTTGTACTCTCTCTCTCTACATTTTCAAGTTGGGTGTCTATTGTTTTCCTAGCTTCTAAGAGGTCGAAGTATTGGATTTTCTCTGCGTCTGTTAAGGGTCTTTCTTCTTTAATTGCATATAATGCTGCTAATTGTCTTCCTATTATTGCAGCTTTTTGCTCAGGAGTATTCTCTCCTCTTAGTGTTGCAATTTCCTGATCTTGTGCATCTAGTCTCTGTCTTAATTGGTCTACTTCAGCTGAAGCTGCTCCTGGTGTTGGTGTTTCAGGTGTCCCTGGTGTTACAGGTGTTCCTGGTACTTCTGGTGTCCCTGGTGCTTCTGGTGTCCCTGGTGCTTCTGGTGCCCCTGGTGCTTCTGGTGTCCCTGGTTGCTCTCCCCCACTGATTCTGTTGATTAAGTCTCTATATAGTGCATTGCTTCTCTCTGAATCCAGTCTTTGTTGCTCTAAGAGAGCCTCAAATCTCTGTCCCATTAGACCTTGGAATTCTTGTGAGAGTCTCATGTGCTCAATCAACTGTTCTTGTGTCAAATTCTCAGCAGCTTGTATTTCCGCTAACTGGTTGTTTATGTTCTCTATTCGGCTATCTATTTCAGATAGTCTTTCTTGAGTCTGTGATAGACTCTGATCTATATTTGCAAACACTTGCTGGATGTTAGGTGTCTCACCTGGTTCCGTATTTTCTACTGCTCCTTCTGGGATGTCTTTTTCCAAGAACTCAAGGTATCTCTGAGCCTCTTCTTCATCCATCAATTCGGTCAATGATTCTTTGAAAGATTTCCCTTGTAAGTCATTCTGTATCTCTTTGCTGTCTCTTAAGAATTCTTGTCCCTTCTTGGATAAGCCACTAGGACTCTTTTCGTTCCACTGGCTCAATTCTTCTAGTTTTACATCCTTTCTTAACACTGTCCCATCTGGAGATTCTTTCCAGACTCTAACTCTGTCTACTCCATTCTGGTCTTGGAATACTCCAGTTGCGAACCAATCATCTTCCATTTCTCCAGAAGTTCTTTGTACTCTCAGATTATATCTGGGCTTCCCAGCTCTAAGGGTCTCTTCAACAGAAGGGATCTTGTTTGCCTCTGCATTTCTATCTAAGGCTTCCTGATGTAAATCTCTTTCTGCGACTTGTTCTTGAGCTTTATATTTCTGTTCAATCTGTCCTTCCCCTGCCATAGCAATTTCTACGGCACTTCTTAGTGGTGTCCCAGTAGGTTGTACTTCGGGGGTTGTCTCTGGTTGTGGGGTTTGTGCATTTGCATATTTCTGTTCAATTTGTCCTTCTCCAGCCATAGCGATTTCTACAGCACTTCTTAATGGTGTCCCAGTAGGTTGCACTTCAGGGGTTGTCTCTGGTTGTGGGGTTTGTGTAGCTGCATTATATTTCTGTTCAATTTGTCCTTCGCCTGCATTGGAAATTTCCAAGGCACTTCTTAAAGGTGTACTTGTTTTTACTTCAGGAGTACTCTCGGCCCTAGCTCTATTAGCAATTTCTTCTGCCTCATTCTGGAAAAAGTTTTGACCTTGAGGTGGTGTTGGAACCTGAGCATTTGCTCCAGTATTCCTAGCCTCTGCTTGAGCAACAGTCTCTTGATGCTTAGCAGCATTAGCCTCTCTCTGTGCAAAATCTGCATTCATCTCCTCCCTTGCTTCCTCTATGTGGTGATCTCTTACGTGTAATGTAGCATTCTCATTGTCTGCACTTGCAAAGTGACCCTGTTCGTCCTTGAGATATGCTCTGTCCTGAGGATTCTGACCTTTCATTACCTCTTGAACATACTGTGCTCTTGTTTCCTGAACGGAAGACTCAGGAGCTTGTTCATTACCGGTGGAATTCATTTCTGGGCTTTCCATAATATCCTTATTTCAATTTATATTTTGCCCAGAATAAGTGGGCAGCTTTATATATACAATTTACTTTCAAATCCCGCTTATGTCAAGAAATCAGGGCTAGAATTTCCTCCTAATTTTCTTGTTATTATAGGATTCTTCTACTGTAAATGGAGTATTGTTGAAATATAATATCTCGAGAAAAGCTTCAAAACCATGTTTAAACCACCTCATCTTTTTTCCTTGGGCAAAATTTCTTGGTTTGTAGTATATGTCCACATCTTTAAAGTTCAACTTTTCTCCTCCTACTTTCCTGTAGCGGGCCAATTTAGCTGTGGCTTCAGGTTCTAAACCGAAGTTCGAAGTTGATTCCAAAGAGTTAAATATTGCTCTCATGATTCTCCCTCTCACCATTTTGTAGCAAGTCTCCATATCTCGAGGAGCAAAACCCTCTGGTCTTGTTAGCAGGTTGGACAGGAAGGTTACAGATCTATTCCCCAAACTATGGACTAAGCTATTAAACTTGTTAGATCTATTAAATCTGTTTCCATATATTACGTCTAAATGAGGATTAGAGAGAAATATTTTTACAAATCTGACCAGATCTCTAGGGTCGTATTCTAAGTCAGCATCCTGCACAACAACTAAATCTCCAGTAGAGTTTAATACACCCTTCTTAACTGTCTGTGACTTCCCTTTATTCTTTTTGTTTTCTAGAACAATGAATTCGGTGTCCTCGGGAGGCGTTTTTATCACTTTGTTTATGAAGGTCATGGATTTATCTGTTGACGCATCATTGACGATGACTATTTCCTTTTTAATCTTCTTTGGGAATTTCAGTTTCTTAACTTTCTCGATTATCTGAGAAACAGTCCTCTCTTCATTGTATACGGGGATGATAATAGAAATCTTCTCAAGTTTTTCATTTCTACTATGGTCTGGTAGAAGTTTCTTGTAGTATTCATCAACCATCTTTTCTTTCGAGAAGATTTTTTCTGTCTTTTTCACTATCTTCATAAGAGAGTCTTTGTCTTCAGACTTAGACATAGCTTTCTCTAATTTCTTTACAAGGTCCTTTATGTTATTTCTTTTAAATATATACTCCTCTGTCTTAATTTTTCTTGCTATCTCTTTATTGCTAGGAGCATCCGACATCACTGGGATATTACCCATGGCTATGGCTTCTAGGTTTGCTATTGCTAAACCTTCGCTGAAGGAAGAGTTGATATATATCTTAGATTTTTCAAGGAGGGAGAGAAAGTCGTCGTGTTTTAAAAATTGCTCAACGACCCTTATGTTTTTTGGAAGATCTAGGTGTTCGTACTTCAGGGCACTTCCTAGGCCTATTAACATGAAGAGCCAGTCAGGGTGCCTCTGTGCAAGTTCAACGTATGCTTTTAGGACAACCTGTGGGTTTTTTACTTTAATCCATTTGCTTGCCCAGACAACGATATTTTCTTTTTCCTCTACATTCATTGAGGAGGTATCTAGGTCAAAGGAATTGTATATTACGCTTATTCGTTCTTTCTCTACATTGAAGTTTCTGCTTATCCACCTTTTTCCAGTTTTAGATACCGCTATTACTTCTTGTGCTCCTGAGAGGACGTAGACGAAGATGTGCTGGTCCAGCCAGTTTATAATCTTTGTTGCGAATTTACTCTTCATATATATCTTTCCTGCGTTGTGTTCTATCACGGTATATGGATGGGAAAGAAGGTCACATATGAAGTGAGTAATCAGACTACTGGTTAGGTGTCTACTATGTATTATTACTCTAGCTTCGGGATTCTCCTGGATGAGTTTCATTGTTTTAAAAAAGAATGGTATGCCGAACATGGGATAGGTGTTCTCAAAGAGGTTTACAGGGTTAAAGCTAATTTTTGTAAATCCGTCTTCCTTCTTTTCATAGGCCTTGTCAGAGGCAAATAGCGCTAGGCATTTGATATCTCTTTTTGACAAGTTTTCTAACAGAGTAAATGCCATATTCTCCAACCCCCCTACTCTAGGCGGGAAGTAGTGAGAAATTGATATTAAATCATATTTATTCTTGTTATCTTTTTTTTGTGTCATTTGAGCAGTACAAAGTTGTCCGATATATATATTAAATCATTGTTAAGTCTCTCCTGATCTTCGATTAAATACTTCCCTACTTCGTTAATGGAATATGAGTTGTTAGTGGGTAGAGAGTAAACATTGTATAACCAGGCCTGGTCATTTAGTTCTATAGAGCGATGCAATCTTGAGGTGTATAGAATTGTTATATCTTCTCTTGCAGGAATCCCTGGTGAGGTTAAGAGTTGCTCGTAGGTTTGGGCACTAGGGTTCTCTAGGTATCTCAGGAGATTCTCCCTAGTTTCCAAGGGCATATATTGTGCATTTACAGTATCTATGTTCCCCAGGGAGGCTATTATAATCTGTGTGTATGGATCTGAAACTATGAATCTATCTGTTAGGTTATTCTCTGTGAGGTATTCGATTATAGCCTCGTCTTCTTTAACGATTGCAGAGGCAGTCCCATCTTCTTGAGTATAGAAGGTGAGGTAGCGACTATATTGTACGAAGTAGTTTAATCCCCAGATTGGTACTAAGAGCATAAATAAAACAATCTTCATGGCTGGTTTAAATCCTAGTTTCCAAAGATATTTAATTATTAGAATCGTTGCGAAGAAGCCGAGTCCAATTGCAAACTTATTTGCATAAGTAGGTGCTAGGAAATAGAAACTTATTCCGAAGGTTATAAAAGACAGTAAAGACAAATCCTCGACATCTCTTTTTCTGTTTATTAAAACTGAGAAATAGGCAACAATGACAAGTAACCAGCCTGCACCGAGATTTTGGATATACACTGTTAAGTTGCTAGGATAGTAAGCATTTGTTAGGCTCCCTATTACCTTAACAGCTTCCTCTTGTAGTAACTTCTCTGTACTAAATCCAGCAATATTTGCTAAACAGAAGAATATGACAGAAAGTAAAAGCAAGAGCAGGAAGACTGTTTTTTCCTTTCTTGTTTTGAGATTCCTTATTATTAAAAATCTAAACCACAAATATCCTGCAAAAACAGTTCCAATTATGAAGTGTGTAGAGACCAATAATATTGAGATGAAGAATAGTTGGGGAAGCTTAAGCTCCTTCTCCCGGAGTGCGAGTATTAGAAGGTAAAGAGCAAATGTTTGGGGGATGAAGAATACAAAATCATAACCACCCATTACGAATGTAAGCAATGCAAGTAGGACTCCAAGTTGTGACCAGAGTGTACTTTTGGTTATTTCTTTTAATTTCAAATAGATGGGTATGCTTACAACTAGTGGGAACACTATGTCTAACATATAGAAAGTTTTAATTGAGTTTGTGCCTATGAATGTGGAGAGATTTCCAAAAACCAGATGGTAGAAAGTTGTATAGCCATGTTGGAGGAATAGATTAGAACACTGCCCAGGGAGTATGCAGAGTATTCCATCATTAAACATTTTGTTTGGAACAGTTAGGTGTTGGAGATAATCTAATGCGACTACAGAATCTCTCTGTCTAATTAGGACGAAGGTGAAAATAACATATATTATTGCCGGAAGCATTCCGGAGAGAATCTCTCCGAGTGTGAATTCAGACTCGTTCCCTGATTTATTATCTCCTATGACAAACAAAAGGAAGAGAACATTCCAGAGAATAAGGTTGAATATTACCCCAAATGGGAGGATCTCACTTAGTGAAAGCCCAGTTAAGTTCGCAACGATAACTTGTAGAAGGAATTGTATGGGGAAATATAGGAAGGAGAGTGCTGATACAAAGCCAAAGATTCGAGATTTAAATATAACTCTGGCCAGGAAATTAGGGAGAGTGAGGGTAGTAAAGATTAGGTAGCCAATAAAGACGTAGTTGTTTGCAAAAGATTCTAATCCTCCGGTAAATAAAGAGAACATAAAGTAGCCCAACATCCCGATATTTATTGTTAGAGATATTGCGTCAAACATTGCTACTCCTTACAGTTAATAGTTAATTTAAGATTGTATTCTACATTTGGGCTATAATCTCTTTTCAGGATGAGGGTCTGGTTGTTACCTGTAACATCATAGTCTAGGTTGGGATCATAGATTTCTACTTTACAGCCTTTGTCTTCGAAGTAGATAATTCCAGGTTCCCCAGAATATCTGTATTTTGTTTTATTAGAATAATCTAATTGGATAGCATACTTAAGCCCCTCTTTGAATTGGTAAGCGGTGGTTGAATCTATCTTTAGGTCTAGATTCCTGTTGTCTATTGGGGTTATGGTGGTCTCTCTCCTATTCTCTTCGTTTTCTGCATACTCGTAAAAGAAGTCGGTTCTTACAATTGACGCTTCTAGGGTGCTATTCTTCTGGATATTTGTAATTACATTGAAAGGTTTTTCTGAGATCTCTTCATAGTCAGTAATGTGGTCATTTTTAGAGGTAATTTCTATATATTCTGTATTAGGCAGCTGTATTATTAGGGATTGCCTTTGGTTAATAATTTCAAAGTTTTTATACTGCACATATTGGTAGTAGCGGTTTATGGATAGATATATACCAGACAAAATAACTACTATAGTTAGTAATTTCAGATAAAAGGTTTTCATATATACAATATATATGTATTTGGGATAAAAAAAAAGATAACGGTTAGGTTATCTTGTATAAAATCAAAAAAACTGACCTCCCCCGTAGAATAATTAAAACAATGACCGCATATGCGAGTCGAATGTCTCTTCTACGAGGGAGGGGTTTGCTGGATTGGAGGTTAATTTTCGATTGTTTCGGATGAACCGAAGAATTGGGATTGTGCATTAACGCACGCTTTGTCTCCTACGAGAACCCAAATAACTTCGTCCGTTGCTTCTGTGGTATATTCAGCACCTGGCATCAACAGGATTACATGGTTTGTATCTCTGTCGGGCTTAATTAAAGCCGGGCCGCTTACCTTCGTTCCCGAGGGAACAACTTCTCCCTGAGAATTGTATCCTTCTGCATAATCACAGATGGTCTCTTCTCCGAGAGTAACTCTTCCGGCTGACACATTGTCGCCGGTGTTGGTATCGATATCCAGGCCCTGGTTTGTTCCGCCATCAGAGGCTGAGCATTCCGGGCATGTTGGCACATTGATGCCATTCCAGATTTTGGAAAGCATCCAGATTGCGAACAAGAGGATTAATACGACACCAAAGAATTTAGCAAGGAATTTTAATACGTCTTTCATCTTTACACCTCCATTGTGTAAATG
>CAYRDH010000035.1:0-6805 GCA_964423025.1 uncultured Candidatus Saccharibacteria bacterium
AGAAGTCTACCAGCTACCCGTCATACTTCTTATGGAGAAACAAATTTCAGAATCAATCTTCAATTTCAAGGAGATGCCTAGAGTAGAAAAAATTGAAAGAGGACTAGTAGAAACAGTAGAGGAAGATATGCAAAGATACCGAATAACAGATATTGGTATCTCCCCTAGATGGATTCCTTCTAAAGAGAAGAAGCCTTATTTAGCAAATAGTGATGAACACTCCGAGAATGGCTCTAGTATAGAAGGTTCTGAGGAAACAATAGCAATGGCAAACAAGAGACTAAGAAAGCTGGAGACCCTAGCAAAAGAATTACCAGAACCAACTCTTTATGGTGACAAGAATCCTGATTTAATCTTTGTAGGCTGGGGGAGTGTAAAGAACGCAGTATTAGATGCAATTGAGATAGAAAAGGATTCTAGGAAAATAGGCTACCTTCATTACGAATATATTTCACCACTTAAAACAGAAACACTAGAGGAGTTAATAGCAGAAAACAAGAGATTAGTCTTAGTTGAAAATAACCAGACAGGACAATTAGGTAATTACATTAAAGAAAACATCGGGTACGAGTTTAAAGAGAAACTTTTGAAATATGATGGAAGACCATTCTTTGTAGAAGATATTTTAGATTTCTTAAAAAATTAAATGGCAGTAAAAGTAACAGACTACAATTCACCCAACATTCCAACCTGGTGTCCAGGATGTGGGAATTTTGCAATACATGCTTCCTTGAAGAAAGCTCTATCAGAAATGGATATATCTCCATCAGAGCTCTTTATCTCCTTTGACATTGGATGTAATGGTAATGGTGCAGATATGATAAATACATACGCATTCAAGGGCTTGCATGGAAGATCTATACCTCTAGCTGTAGGTGCACATCTTGCAAATAGGAAGATGACAACAATAGCAGACATTGGAGATGGTGGTTGTTTTCATGAGGGATTGGATCACTTAGTTCACGCCATTAGATCTAATTACAATATAACCATTCTAATTCACAACAACGCAAACTTTGCACTTACAACTGGACAAGCCACTGTTAGTACTCCTAAAGGGAAACCAATGTACGGGCTACCAGCAGGAATCCCTGAGAGGAATATTAATATCCCAGAATTCATACTAAACCTAGAGCCATCCTTTTATGCCAGGGCTTATTCAGGAAATCTCCTTCAAATGGGAGAGATATTTAAATCTGCCATTGGCAATAAAGGTTGCAGTGTCGTAGAGGTCCTACAACTATGTCCAACATACAACAGAGACTTTACACCCGAATGGGCCAAAGAGAATATTAAGCAAATTGAAGAGGCTGAGAATTACAATGTTAATTCCTTAGAGAGTGCAAGAAGTGTGCTAGCTAACAATTCTCCTCTATATACTGGTATAATCTACCAGAACAAGAACCTTCCTACATTCTATGATTCATTAGAAAGTAGAAAGGATTCAATGACCGAACTTGTTGATGAAGTTAAGACACACGATATTAAAAAACTTTTAAAATATTTTGAATAATAAATGGAGTCATCAATACTATCACCTAAATCTATAGCTATTGTAGGTGTTTCCCAAGATTTAGAGAAAATAAGCTCTGTAATTCTCAAGAACCTCATTAACGGAGGATATAATGGGAAAATATATCCTGTTAACCCTAAGTATGAAGAGCTACAAGGAAGAAAGGCTTACCCTGACATCCTAGCTATTCCCGAAGATGTAGATATGGTCTGCATAGCAATCCCTTACCAATTTGTAGAGGATGTGGTTGACCAATGTGTTGAAAAGAAAGTAAAGAGTGTAGTAATAATATCCGCGGGCTTTGGTGAAGTTGGTCCTGAAGGAGCAGAGTTAGAAGAAAGAATAACCACAAAATTAAAAAGAGAAAATATTCGATTAATAGGACCTAATTGCCTTGGCTTTATAAACAACAAAGCTAAAATTAATCTAACATTTGCAAGAGAGAATCCGGGAGAAGGAAAGATCGCTTTCATATCTCAATCAGGTGCCTTCTGTACAGCAATACTAGACATGGCTTGTGAAAAAAGATTGGGTTTCTCTCATGTTGTATCTATAGGGAACAAAGCAGACATACATGAGAACGAATTGATGGAAATGTTTGTTGCAGATAATGACATAAAAGCCATAGCACTTTACTTAGAAGAATTTAGCGATGGGAAAGAATTTGTCACCCTGTCTCAGAAAGCAAAGAAGCCAATATTACTAATCGCACCTGGGAGTTCTGAGAAAGCGCAAGAAGCAATATCTTCTCACACAGGATCTCTTGCATCTTCTTTTGATACAACCATAGCTGCTATTAAAAAAGGTAACATGATATATACCGAGAACTCAGATGAGCTCTTCAAGCTAATGAAGTTGATAGATTTAGACATAATTCCAAAAGGAAGAGGTATTGGAATTGTATCCAACGCCGGTGGGCCCGGAATCATTGCTGTAGACATGATAGAGAAGAAAGATATGGAAGTTGCAGAGATTGGAGAGAAGACCACACAGAAACTTCTCAAGATACTCCCTCCAGAGGCAAGCATCAAAAATCCTGTAGACATTCTCGGCGATGCAAAGAGTGATAGATACCAGGGGACAATAACTGAACTCTTAAATGAAATCTCGGTAGACAGTATCCTCGTAATCTTAACACCCCAGCTTATTACCGAGATAGAGGCAACAGCAAACGTTATTACAGAGCTAAGAAAGAAAACTTCTAAACCAATATTCTCTTGCTTCTTAGGAGGCAAGGACATAAAAGCGGGCATAAGAATCCTAGAAGAAGCCAATGCTCCTTGGTTTACAGATATACAGGAAGCAATAAGGCTCATTTCTAAGTTAGCAGAGTTTGAGGAGAATAAAGAATTAACCAAAATTGTAAGTTCAGATGATTATTTCAAAAAACCTAAGTACAAAGAAGAAATAAACGAGGAGATTGTTCCTGATAGAAGCAATGTTATTCCAGATGAATTAGGAATTAAGATTCTTGAAGAGTTTGGAATAGATACTCCTAACCAGCAGGTCGTAAGTAGTTTAGAGCAGGGCAGAGACTTTGCTTCTACTATCTTCCCCGTAGCCATTAAAGCAACTTCTGAAGACTTAGCACATAAGACAGACTTCAAAGCTCTTTATCTAGACATTAGAACCATCAGTGAATTTGAAGAGAGATATCAAGAATTAAAAGAGACTGTTACAAAGACTACAGGCAATGTAGCACCCAAGATTCTCATCCAAGAGATGATCCCTGGGAAATTAGAGTTCTTCATTGGTGCAAATAGAGAAGGGGGAATAGATATTTATGAAAAGGATGGAAGAGGATTTGGTCATCTTCTTGCAATAGGGCAAGGTGGAATATATACAGAGGTTTACAAAGATATAAGACATATACTAGTTCCGGAAAATAGAGAGAAGATAAATGCAATTCTTTCTAAGACCAAAGTCTCAGAGATTATAGATGGATACCGTGGGAAGCCTCCTCTGCCAAGAGAGAAAATTATAGATCTAATTATGTCTATACAAAAGCTTCTTGTATCTTATCCCGAGATAATAAGCATGGATATAAACCCTGTGATGGTCACAGAAGATAGAGCTGTTGTTGTGGATGCTAAGTTTTATGTTGGAAAGTAGGAAATCCTCAAAAAAGAAATAGGAACCATTTCTTAATTACTATTTTTTATTCAAACTCGCTTCTATAAAACCCATGAATAATGGATGTGGTTCTAAGAACCTGCTCTTCAATTCTGGATGATACTGTGTTCCTACAAAGAATGGATGTATCTCCTTTGGAAGCTCTATTGCTTCAATCAACATATCATCTGGACTTCTACCACATAACTTCAAATCTGATTTCTCAAAAATATCTCTATAATCATTATTAAACTCATATCTATGTCTATGCCTTTCCATAACAACGGGTAGTTCTGTAAAGAGTTCATTCCCATATTTCTTATACTGTTCATAAGCAACAGAATCCTCATCTAATTTGCAAGGCCAGGCTCCTAAACGGATAGTTCCTCCATACTCCTTATTTTTAATTAACTCCTGTTGCTCCTTCATTAAGTGTATAACCTGGTTCTTAGATTTGGGATCTACCTCCTGAGAATTAGCATCTTTTATACCCAAAACATTTCTAGCATATTCAATAGTAGCCATCTGCATACCATAACAAAGGCCAAGATAGGGGATCTTGTTTTCCCTTGCAATCTGGACGGCTTTAATCTTTCCTTCAGATCCCCTAGAGCCCCAACCCTGAGGCACAATAATCCCATCCATTTTTAATATCTCTTCCTGCTTCTTCTTGTCCTTTTCTAAACCATCTGCAACTATCCAGTGAATAGTAGGTTCTACAGAGTTCTCCCAAGCAGCATGATTAACTGCTTCCAAGACAGAGACATACGAGTCTTTTAGATCAAAATCTCCACTCTTGTAATATTTCCCTATTATTCCAATATCTAATTTCTTTTTAGGGTTCTTTATCTTTGTAACTTTCTTCTTCCAGTTAGGATAGAGTGGAGTCTTCTTCCTCTCCATCTTAAGAGCATCAATAATCTCTTCTCCGATATTCGCATCACCAAAGTTCAGAGGTATATCATAGATACAATCTATATCAGGAGCGGAGATTACATGGGAAGAGGGGATAAAGCAGTATCTGCTAATCTTATCTATTCTCTCTTGGTCTAGAGGTTGCTCAGATCTAGCAATTATAAAGTCTGGATGAATACCATAACTATTAAGCTGCTGAACAGAAAGTTGGGCAGGCTTAGTCTTCATTTCTCCTAACATTGGAGGGATAGGGAGATATGTTACATGCACATGTATAACGTCATTCGGGTTAGAAAGCTTCATGAATTTATTGGCTGTAAGCATAAGCCCATTACCAACTTCTCCTACGGTTCCTCCTATCTCAATGATAGTAACATCTGACTCTTCTTTTTCTGCAACCTCAGTTATCCATTCAGCAATGTTCTCTGGAATATGGTGATCTAGACTTACCCATTTACCATCAAATTCTAAAGACCTTTCTTTCTTAATAACCCTGTCTAAAACAGCTCCTAGCGTCATAGAATTAGGTCTACTGAATGATTGGTTCGTAAACCTCTCATATGTCCCTATATCCATATCTGTTTCAAAACCGTCGTCTAAAACAAACGTCTCTCCATGCTCAAGGGGATTCATAGTCCCTGCATCAATATTAAGATAAGGATCAGCTTTAATCATGCTAATCTTCTTACCACAAGATTTGAGGATAAAACCTATTGAAGCAGCAGAAACACCCTTACCAATTCCGGATATAACACCTCCAGAGATGAAGATAAATTTTGACATATTAGTAATATTAGAGGTTATTAATCAATCTATCTAAAGGAGATACACATGTCAAGAATCCTAGAATTCCCTCCTGAAATCAATACCTTCGGCATCGACTTTGCTACCAGTCCTTCCTAAATCCTTTTCATACTTCCAAGCATAGTCCCTATACTTAATAACCCTCTTTCTCCTCTTAGCAACGGAAGAATCTCCAATCATCCCAGGACCATTTATACAACCACCTTTGCAAGTTAGAAGGTCTAGAAATTTGTAATTCTTGTACATACCATCCTTGAAACCATCAAAGATTTTGGTAAGGTCTTTCGTTGTCTCTTTTACAAGAATCTCCTTCTTTTTCAATATATCTTTGTAATGTAGAGTACTAGATAAACCCCCTGATATTGGATAAATCTTAGTGTAATCGTTGTAGAACTTGTCAAAGGTAACACAATATTTAGAATCTGTTATCTTCTCAGGAATCTGTTTTTCTTTAAAAATTTCATCTAACTCCTTAAATGTCCAAGCCTCATCTATATTCCCTATTTCCTTTGCTTCCAACTTTTTAGTTATACAGGGTCCAATAAAAATAACTTTATATTCAGGATAAAACTTTTTAACTATTAAACTCATACACCCCATAGGTGAGTGAACAGGAACGAGGTTCTCTATTAGATGAGGATATTTATTTCTTACGAAATTAACAAGAGTAGGACACGGAGAAGATATCCAGGTCTTTTTCTCTCCCTTATCAATACTTTCCTTCAAGATAGTGTAGTAGGTTAGGTTGGTCATCTTTGCACCAAAGGTTAGTTCCATAACCTTGTCAAAACCTAATCTTCTCAGTCTGTAAACAATATCTGGGTATTCAAATTCTGCAACAAAGGAAGGAGCAAGTAGACAAAGATATTTTTCATTTGTATCAAATTCCATATCTCAATATATAACATTAGGTTAGAGCTTGCCAGTCCCTTTGCTAAAGAGAATAGAAAATTGTAGTATGAATGTATGGAAGAGATACAGATTAAAAAGTCTACATTTTTAGAGAACAAATACTTACAGATTTCGCTACTGCATGTACTCGCTTTTTCTATACCATTCCTACTAAGAGGTCCACAACTACTGGTTGGGAGCTTAGTGAATTTTCTTTTTATACTTGCGATATCTCAATACAAATTTAAAGAGATTGCTCCAGCATTATTATTCCCCTCAATAGCTTCTTATTCTTATGGTTTACTTTTCGGGGGAGCAACAAATTTTTTGCTCTATCTCATTCCAGTAATAGCTATTGCAAATGCTATATATGTATTGCTTTTTAAGAAGATAGAGACTAAATATTTAAATGTCTTGATTGCAGCAGCCTTTAAAGCTCTATTCCTTTTTGGTTGTACATATCTATTAGTTAGAACAATTGGTCTACCTGAACTTTTCCTAACTGCGATGGGGATAACACAATTTATAACTGCATCTGTAGGAGGGTTATTTGCTTCTGTGGTAATAAAT
>CAYRDH010000036.1:0-6743 GCA_964423025.1 uncultured Candidatus Saccharibacteria bacterium
ATTGCTGGATTGATTTTAGACATTTCTGGAATTTTGATGAGAGTTATTACTGGGATATTAGATTCAAATGTCCAGATTCATAACATCTTTAAACTTATTGGAGGAACCTTTGGAGTTGGTGGAGGTGTGGGCACAGGTGTTATTGGTGTTGCTGGGTTGGTTCTTGTTTTGACAAACTTTTTAGGCCCTCTTGGTCCGATCCTTTTGCTTATTGCACTCGGCGTTCTTCTAGTAATTCTCTTTGGTGCAATAAAACTATGGTTCACTTTAGTAAAAGCATATTTCTCTCTCCTAATAAATGTAATAGTTGCACCGTTGGCTATTATGGCGGGATCAATTCCGGGAAATGAAGGAATGACAGTGAATGTATTTAAATCGATGTTAAGAAATGCCTTGGTATTTCCTTTAGCATTCGCAATAGTAAACCTACCATACTTCTTAGTAGAACGAGGTAATAGAGTGAGACTTGAATTCCCAGAGACAGTCTTTGGAGAAACCAATATGGGTGACACCATAGGTCCTGTTATGTTGGCTCTTGCCAAGGTAATTGCAATATTTGTTGCTGCACAAGCTCCTGAATTTGCTAAAGCATTAATCCCCCCAACGGCTTCTAAAGGAGGTGCTGATGCTGCAGGTGCTATAAAGCAAGGATTAAGTAAAGTCCCATTAGTTGGAGGTATGTTTAAATAATTGATATTTAGAGACTTATGCCTCAAGGTAAGCAAGAACAGTATGAAGACGCAATAGGGTCAATATTTGACTTCATATTTACGGAGTCTCAAAAACCTCCTGGTAAAACAAAACCCCTTAAAGTAACTGGTGTAGATGGTACCTCTGAAATAGTAGATGCCTTGGCTGCAGCGGTCGAGAATCCTGCTCTTTATGTGAATAATGAGACAATGTCTGCTTTCCAAGAGTTGGCAGATATTGATCTTGCAAAGATTAAGCTTGATGGAAGGGGAGGTGCTGTAAAGTTCAACCTTAAAGACATAGGGCAAATAATTAAAGACCCAGACAAGTATATAGATTCTCAATTCGCGAGGGCGGAGGCTATTAGGAAGTCCCAAAAGATGGCAGCTACTGGAGAGGTTATGAGAGGTGTGGTTGCAGGGAGTTGGGCGGCAAAGAAAGGACTTGATTATGAAACCAGAAGGGCTCTTGCTGGAGTTGGTAGACCTCAAGAATTCAGTCATGATTTTATGAAGAGGGCAAACAAACTGATGGAGTCCCGTTTCGCAGGAGGGACTAGTTCAGTAAATAAAAGAGGCTTAATTGCTAAATATGGTAAAGAGAAGGGAGAGAGGTTATTTAATCTCTATAAGAAGGCAGAGACTGCCTATACAGGAGGAACCCCACAAGATAGAGCCAAAATATTCTCAGGCAAGGATGGAGCATTTGAGGATGAAAAAACATCTATATCAGAATTTTATTCCTTTCTAGAAGCAGAGAATATTCGAGAAAAGGCTCGTCTCGAAACAGATCCAACAAAGAAACTGGATTACATCTCAGCTGCTCGTTTTGTTGACAACATCTCTGCAGTAGGACAGGTCCGGAAATATATGGACGATACTAAGAAAGCGATGAAGTTTCATAGGGATCAACTTCAAAAGGATAAAAAAAGTGGTGCTCCTAAACATGTCCTAGATAAGCATAGAAAAAGAATAAAGGATCTTCGTTCTGGTTACAGTATGGCCCAGCAGTATGAATTTGCTAGTAAGATGGGAACTTTTGAGGGAAATTGGAATACTGCTAAAGACTTGTTTGTAGATGGGAATCTTCTTCCTAATATTATTAATGGTAACTTTTTTAACGAAGGAAGGAATCAGATTAAATGGTTACAACCTGCTGCCGAAAAGAAAAGAAGCTTCAGTACCACGTCGGGGCTAGGCGGTAAGAAGAGTGTTAAGGGTACAGTAGCATTCTTAGGAGCTAAGGAAGGAAGGAATAAATACCAACAAGCATACTATGATGCTATGATCCCCTTATATTATCTCTCGCCAGTCACTTTACTTAAGAGTCTTTCTACAGGAGAAGTTTTTGCATATAGGGCTAGTGTAATAGAGAAAGCATTTAAGAAGAAAATGGGAGATGTCTTGGGAAAGAGTATTGCTGGTTTTGATATGGAAAAATTTATGGGAGAAGTACTTAATGGAAATGGAACGGGTTATATAAGCTCTCTTACAGGCTCTATTGCTCCGGATCTTTTAAAGAAGATGGAAAAATTTATTGGTCAACAAGAGAGATGGAATAAACTTGCATACAACTTCTCTGCAATATCAAGGCTAAAAGATACTGTTACCAAGAAGGTCAAGGCCATGATTGAAAAAAGATTAGGAGGTGAAATAAAGGAAGTTATTGGGAAAAAACTGCTTAAAGTTGCTTTCATACAAAAATTTGGGAAAGAGGCTATAGAGTCTTGGATGTTAAATGGTGGATTAAATGCTCTTGTGAAAGGTGTTGTTGGAGCAGCACTCCAAGCGATTGGTTTTTCCATTGCTGGCCCTGTCGGAAATGCTGTTGTGACAGCCTTAACTTGGGTGGCCACAGAAGTCATAATGAAGATGGCAAAGCCCGTTATTAAGATTGCTACTAAGGTTGTAATATTTTACGTAGGAGGTTGTTTCACCTTAGCCGTAGTTGTGTTTGGTGGCTTCTTCCTTATGATTTTTGGGAGACATTCACATGTTGCTCCGAATGAAATAGTAGAATGTGAAGCTTACACAGATCTAGGTCTCACCCCAATAGAAGACGAACTTGTCTGCTGTGATGGAGAAGCATTCTCCAAAGTACAAGGCCTTCCAAGTTATAGTAGTATTCCTAGCCAAGCTAAGGATTACTTCAATTCCTACATACAGACTTTGTTAACCCCAGAATTAGCAGAGGTCTACACTAAAGCACAAGAAGAAACAGGAATACCTTGTGAGATTATTATGGGAATTCACTATATGGAAGGTGGAATGGGAGCAGATTCCTCTCTGTATGATGGAGGTGCGCTTAGAGGGGGAGATTTACTAAAAGACGCAATCGGTGCTATGGAACATCTTAAAGGCAAGATGGGAATGGCAGGGGTGTCTGCAGATAGTGTCCAATTAACTTACGACGAATTAGTTGTCGGTCTTTCTAACTACAATGGTCCAGGAAATGCGAACTGTTCTACAAGCCCAATGACAGGTGCTCCAAGACCAACGAGATGGAGAGATTCTGGTAGATGTCCTGTCCCTTATGGATTTGACCATATATATCCTGTTAATTGGATTTCCCCACAACACACAAACATGGATCTAATCTACTGTATGGATACAGTAGAATTTACCTGTAACAGGGAGGCAACCTCTGCAGATGCAGCTTCAATAGCAGCACGTTATCAGGAAGTTATGTTGAAACCTCCTCCTGTTGGTTTTGTAGAAGATGCTATGAATTTCTGCTTTGCTGGGAGTAATGTCTGTAATCCTGCTACAACAGATAACAATACTAGAAAGTATCCACTATTCCAGAGACCAGGTGTCCTAACAACTGCGATAATAGCTCATCAATCAAGCCTGATTTGTGGTGGAGCAGGAGGAGGTGGTGGCGGTGGAGGTGGTACTGGAGGTGTTGTTTCTGGTAGTCAGTGTCAAGACCTCCCAGAATATACAGGGGATACCTCAAATAATCCTTATGGGAGTAAGATAGTTAATGTTGCAAGAACAATCACCGCGTCCAGTTCATTAGGGCAAGGACACTGGAACTACTTTAATAGACCTCTTCCAGGTATGCCAGATCAGTATGCTTATGATAATGGTAGATTGAAGTGGAATCAAGACAAGTTTATTAATAACAGAGATGACACGGCATATCTTTCTCAAGACATATTCTCTCTCTACTGGTGTACATGGTTAACACACGACTCGTATGTCGGAGGAGGGGTTCCAGGCGCAAGCTCAGTCTTCAACGCTTTTAATTCAAGAACACAACTATCTCAATTTATTAGTTATGGGAATGGATATGACTTTGTATGTAACGGACCAGGAGTAGTTAAGGGAATCTCTCCAGGAGATGTAATCTTCTATACTTGGTTGGCTCCGAGTGACCCCGGCTATGGAACTGCAGCTGCACATGTAGGAATAGTTGCATCTGTCTCTGGGACGACCATAACGACATATGAATCAAATACAAGCAGGCCAAGCATTACACTAACAGTCAATGCCGATGGTAGTATCGGAAGACAGGCAGGACTTTACACATTAGGGTTTGGTAGGTACAGATAAACTTAGTTATAATGGTATTATGGGAATGAAGATAAGAATAAAGAATAAAAAAACTTTTATGTACATACTTATAGGTGTGATTATTGTAGTTACCATTGGTATCTGGATATTCATAATCCAGAGAAATGCAAAGCAGGACGAATTTGAACTCGAAAGGGAGAGGCTGCAAAAGCTTGAGGAAGAGTCAGGCTATGTAGATGCTAAGACCAGACCTCTTGTAGATTTCAATGATGAAATCCTCGGTGATGTTGAGGATATGATCCGCGTAGGAGAACAGCAAAAAGAGATAGAAGAAGAGTATCCTTGGTATTTTGATCTTCCAATAGATAAGGACAATTACATAATCCTGTGGGATTGGGAAAAAGAAAAGTTTAAAATAGTTCTAAAGGCCGATGAGGATATCCCCCAGAGTACAAGAGATGCCCTTATAAGGAATGCAACCAATGACATAGAAGAACTTACTAAAGAGGATGTTCAAACCCAAGGTTACTATGTCGTCTTTGTGGATTAAGCTGGAAGAATCCTTACTAAATAATCCCAGAGTAAACAAATTGGAAATGCTCTCCATATAGATGATAGAATAAGCAATATGAATATTCCTAAGAAATTTTCAAAACTGTTTGTAGCAATAATAACCCTTATGCTATTTCCTCTAGGGGTTTTTGCATTCTCCTACTATTCTGTAGAGAGCCAAGAATTTGATACAACCCTTTCAGATAAAGCAGACACAATATATACAAACCCAACAAAGATATACATTACCCAGATAACCACAGAATCAGAGGAACTCTCTAGAGATTCAGCTACTTGGGTTAAAGCTCTATACTATTACAGCATAACAAGACTTTACCTCTCAGATATCCCTTACACATACCTCTTAGACGAAAGTGGACTAATATACCAGGGGACAGAGGGAGGAGTAGGTGCAAATCCTCAATTAAAAGATGTAGATGGCGCAGTAACGATAGGATATCTTTCCAACAATACATCTTTAACTAACAGGGCAAGTGATTCCCTTTATGAAATGGTCGAAGATATCTCTTTTAACTGGGGAATTTCCGAAATCTCTATAGTCGATCTTCTAATAAACAAAGGAGAGGGACAACTCTCTACAATATCAGCAAGGGAATCCTCAGGGGATTTTGCAAACTCTGTTCGCGAAGCTCTAGTAGATTGGGAAGGTTATGAAGAAGAGAACCTAGAATACAAAGCCCGCATAGAAGAAATAGAATACGAAGAAGAAATTCCAATAGGAGAAAGGTTAAATGTGAGAATAAAGATGAGGAATATGAATGACTTCATATGGTTTACAGATAAAGACCCAATATATGTGTCTGTAAAGGATGGAGAAGAAAGTGAATTTGCCATTAACCAAGAGTGGGATAGCTTCACCAAACCTGCTAGTATATCTGACAAGAATATTCTTCCAGGAGAAACCGTAGAAGTAGAATTTAATCTCGAAGCCAGAGTCCTCCTAGGAGAAGCAGTCGAGTCCTTTGAAATTCTCAAATTCGAAGGTCAACCATTTGAAAACTCTGACTTTGAAGTTAAGTTCAATATTACAAAGGGAGACAAACAGCTCGTAGAGGTTGATTCTGTAAGGTACGGCTTTGTTAATATTCGAGATTGTAGATGGTATAGTTGTGAGATTTTGGATAGTGCTGACAATGGAGCAATATTTATACTAGAAGGTGAAGAATCTGGTTGGTCTAGAATTAGATTTGGTGTAGAGCAATTCGGTTGGGTAAACTCTGCATATCTTAAGAAGATCTAGTGCAAGTTTCAGCCTATTTTGAAACAGTTTTTGTTTAAGTTAAATTAACTTTTACTTCTTGTGAGTAAGACGGATATTCTAAAAGGATTAAATCCAGAACAGAAAAAAGCAGTGATGTGTACCAGTGGTCCACTCTTAGTTTTTGCTGGAGCAGGATCTGGCAAGACCAGGGTCATAACAAATAGAATAGCCTATTTAATAATGGAGGAAAGTGTTAACCCCTTTAATATACTTGCAGTAACTTTTACAAAGAAAGCAGCTGGAGAGATGCAGGAGAGAGTAGAGGGACTTCTTAGAGAACTGAATTACAATTTAGGTTCTCTCCCGACCATTGGGACTTTCCATTCCATTGGGGCAATGATGCTGAGACAGAATGCACAAGAGTTAGGATTTACAAACAACTTCTCCATTTACGATTCAGATGATTCAGAGAATATGGTAAAGGAGCTTTTACTTGAAAGAGATATAGATATCAAAGAGATTCGACCTAGGTCCATAGCTCACTACATTAGCGCAGCAAAAAACGAAATGATATCTCCAGAGAATTTCAAGTCTCACTACGGAGGTTTTATAGAAGATATTGCTGCAGAGATATATCCTGCATACCAGAAACAACTTAAAGCGCAAAATTCTATGGATTTCGGGGACCTTCTCTATTTAACGGTTAAGCTACTAAATGACAATGAGAAAGTTAGAAAAAAATACCAAGAGAAATTTAAGTA
>CAYRDH010000037.1:0-6654 GCA_964423025.1 uncultured Candidatus Saccharibacteria bacterium
AACTGGATAGAGCATCGGTCTTCGGAACCGAGGGTTGGGGGTTCGAATCCCTCCGGGTGCGTGTGTTATTATGTATAAATAATGGAAATAGAACAGAAGATTAAAAAACTAGTAAGAGAAGCACTCTCCAGTAAAGGATTTTCTTTTAATGAGGAAGATATAATTATTGAAATCCCCGCAGACATTGTGAATGGTCACTATTCTACGAATATTGCTATGCGCCTAGCTTCTCAACTAAAGAGAAACCCTTTAGAAATAGCTCAAGAAATTGTAGATGTTCTCGAAGAAGATGCCTCAATTGCAAAGGCAGAGGTTGCTAAGCCAGGATTTGTTAACTTTTTTCTTTCAAATAGATACCTTCTAACACAGATATCCAAGATTGCTGGTAATAAAGGAGATTTCCTTAATCTAGATATTAAAAAAGGGAAGAAAGTTGTTATTGAATACACAGACGCTAATCCTTTCAAAGAATTCCACATTGGTCACCTTTACACAAACAGTGTAGGAGAGTCCTTTGCAAGGCTTCAGGAGGCCATAGGAGCCCAGGTAAAGCGGGCTAACTACCAAGGGGATATAGGCCTTCATGTTGCAAAGACATTCTGGGGCTTAGAAGAGAAGCTAAGGGAGGAGGAGATAACCTTTGAAGACTTAGAACAGGCGTCTCTAAAGGCAAGAGTAAGGTTTTTAGGTGAGGCTTACGCTCTTGGAGCAGAATATTACGATGATTTTGAAGACAAAATAGTGCAGAAGGAGATAGATGAGATCAATTACTACATCTTTTCTCTAGTTTCAGAGGTAGAACCGAGGGAAAGTTTCAAAAAGTATGAAGAAATGAACCTTTCTGAGAAATATAAGAAGGGTAGACAGTGGTGCTTGGACTACTTTGAGACAATCTATAATAGATTAGGAACCACCTTTGACTATTATTTCTTCGAAAGTGAGGTAGGACAAGCTGGTTTGGAGATTGTAATGAAGAATGTAGGCAAAGTCTTTGAGGAAGATGACGGAAGCATAATATATAGGGGAGATGAAAAGAAGAACCTACATACCAGGGTATTTGTAAATAAACATGGAGTTCCAACTTACGAGGGGAAGGAACTAGGTCTTGCTTTCAGGAAAGGTGAATTAATGGATTATGATGAATCCGTAGTTATTACTGGCAACGAGCAGACAGGATATTTCAAGGTTGTCCTAGATGCATTAAGTAAGTTAAATAAGGATTTGTCCGAAAAAACTACCCACGTTCCTCATGGGATGGTGAGACTTCCAGGAAAAGCCAAAATGTCCAGTAGGAAGGGTGAAATAGTAAGAGGAGATGTTCTTCTTGACTCTGTAAAAGAGAAAGTAATGAATATTATGGAAGATAGTGAGCAAGTAGAAGAGGATAACATACTCTTGGTGAGTGAAAAAATAGCAGTAGCTGCTATTAAGTATGCATTTCTAAAAGTTTCAGTAGGCAAGGATATAACTTTTGATATTGAAAAATCTATATCTTTTGATGGGGATACGGGTCCATACCTTATGTACGTATACTCAAGGTGTAACTCCATATTAAAAGAGGCAGATTTTGAAAACCCCGGTGGGGTATGTATAGAGTCTTGTATGGAGAACCCCCTTGCGAGGGGATTATCCGTGCAGATTGGCAGGTACGAAAAACAACTGCTTGATTCCTCAATAAACTACTCTCCATCAACTTTAGCTCAGTATTTGTTCTCTCTTGGACAGACTTTTAATTCCTTCTATCAGGGAGTGCGGGTTTTAGATGCTCCAGATGAAGAGAGGGGAATACTCCTTACACTCGTTAAGGCAACAATGGTAGTTATGCAAGATGGCCTGGATAAGTTAGGTATTGAAGTTGTAGAGAAGATGTAGTCTTCGACTTTCCGTCCTCTGGTGTGCTACAATGATTTTCATGGATGATCCTCTGAAGGTAATAGAACAAGCACAAGACGAGAGGTTAAAAAATGCCGATGTAAAGGCAGCAATTGACATACTAGAGAGTCTGGGGGAGGAGATAAAAGACGACCCAATACTCTCATACGATTACCCAAACTTACTAAAAAATCTTGGTATCTGCTATTTAGAGTTAGGAGAGATAGAGCAAGCAAGAGATTCCTTAGAAGAAGCCCTTGAAGCAGCCAAAGTGGATCTTAATAAGATAGAAATGGCCGAAATAAGAGTTGTTATGGCAAGACTGGAACTTCAGGTTAATACGACTAAGGACGCCCTCTATTACGCCAACAAAGCCTGGAGCTTTATAGATGGAAAGAAAGGAGATAAATTTACACCGACAAAGGCTACTACAGCAGAAATCCTAGGAGAGATATATTATGAGAACGAAGATTACACAGAAGCAGTAGAGAAGTTTAAATATGCTTTAGAACAAGCAAAAAAGGTTGGCTTTACAGAGAGAGAGCTTACAGTTGTCTTAAACATAGTAAACCATTACATAATAAGGGGGAGGATAGAGGATGCAAGGAGATTGTTAGAGGAATACATAAAGCAGGCTGAAGAGTACGCACTAATACATGCAAATTACCAATTATCTCTTGCAAAAATCCTTCTCGAGGAGGGTGAGGCAAAGATGGCTAATAAGATAGCACTTGAGGTCTTCAAATTAGCAGAAAAGAACGATTTAATAAGACTTCAGGCAGAAAGTTCTCAGTTAGTAGGGAGTACATACGCTGAGAAAAGTCCTGAGAAAGCTGATTCCTATTTCAAAAAAGCTTTTGATCTGTATAACAAAGTAGGGTATAACCTTCCTAAGAAGCACCCGAAGGAAGAAGATTGGTTTAATACATTCGATGATATTGAGTAAGATGCTTCTAGTAGGGGATTAACTAGCCTTCTTAGCACCTTTCTGAATGTTTGCTAGTTGCCCACACGCAGCGTTTATCTCATCACCATAAGATTGTCTTAGCGTATTGTTTATTCCTTCCTCCTTTAGGATTTCTTGGAAGGAGTGAGTTTTATTCATAGAGCTTGGTTCGAAGGGAATAAGGGTAGAAGGATTTAGTCTTATTAGGTTTACGAGAACAATTTGACCTCTAAGTAGCTCTGCTAGCTCTTTTGCATGACGCTTTGAGTCGTTAATGTCTTTTATGAGTATATATTCGTATGTGATCTTCTTGTTGCTTCTTTCTTGGTAATCCGCAAGAACCTCCATTAGTTTATCTAGAGGGTTGTTTTTTGCAGCTGTAGGCATAAGCTTCTCTCTGAGTTCCTGGTTTGGAGCATGCAAACTGAGGGCTATCTTTACCCCCAAATCCATTGATAGGAACTGGTCTAGCTGCTCAACATAACCGACTGTAGAAACAGTAATCCTTCTTCTTCCTAAAGCAACTTTTTCTGGGTCTGTTAGTATGTCTATTGACCTAGCAACATTCTCTAAATTAAGCATAGGTTCTCCCATTCCCATGTATACAATGTTTGTTATTTTCTCGTCATCCTTGCTTAATCTCCTCTTAAAATAGAGGATCTGGTCGACAATCTCTTGCGTATCTAGGTTCTTATTAAAGCCCATCTGTCCTGTCGCGCAGAAAGTGCACCCCACAGGACATCCACTCATAGAGCTTACGCAGACGGTATTTCTATCTGGGTATTTCATTAGGACTGTCTCTACGGGGAAACCCTCTTCAGTAAAGGATAATGTTTTAATTGTTTTTCCATCTTTTGACACATATTCCTGGAAGTTCTCTAGCTTAGAGAAGGGGATCGTCTCCTTTAATTTCTCTCTAACATCTAGTGGCCATGTCGTTAAATCATCCCAAGAAGTTATGTCATCCCTATAATATTGCTGATAGAGCTGTTTTAGTCTATAGCTTTGCAGGTTATTTTCTTTTACAAAATCTTCAAACATATTTTATCTTTTTAGCTTATCAATAGGTATTTCCTTGACAGTAGGGACCCTTGAATGTAAAGTATTTTAGTATGGACTGCCCCAATAAAGACAGAGTAAGGAAGGGATTTTCTAAAGTTTTAGCAATTGCCTTTTTTACCTTTCTCTTCGGCCTTAATAATACAGTGTATGCGGAGTACTTGTCCATTTCTTTATCTCCAGATAGCGGAACGATATATGGTGACAGTACAACAATACAGGTTCTTGTAAATAGTGGTGCTGACGAATTCACCGGTATAGACATCCCTTTGCAATACACAGGAGGGGTGGAATATATAACTGCAAATGGCGCAGATAGATGTGATAGTTTTAACTTGGATGACTCTGTAAGTGGTGTTCTAACAATAGAATGTGTTTCAACAACTCACCAAGCAGGAGAAACTTACGATGGTGTTGTTGCTACCCTTTATTTAAAGGCAACAGAAGAGGGGACGTCACAATTTACTTTTGGGACAGTTAGTCCCACGGTGACAGCTAGTGATGGGGGGACATATACATTGACCTTAGAGAGTGCACCAACAGAAGCAGAGGAGCTTCCTGAAGCGGGCATTTTTGACAACCAAACAGTTGCTATTGCTTCTTTGGGGTTTTTAGTTTTTTCCGTAGGTTTCTTCTTTAATACTGTGGCTAATTCCTTTAACTACTTAGGTGATAAAGTAGAGGAGGTGAAGGTAAGTAGAAGAAGAAGTAAGATAGAAAAAAGATTTAAATAAATTTATTTAGTAAAAATATGTTTAAGAAAAAAAAGAAGGACGAGGATAATAGCTATTCCAAGAAATACATCGCTCCTAAAGGCTGGAAGCCTAAGAATGCAGACAAGGACTATGTAATAACCTTCCTAGATATAGAGTTAGCAGATGGGGTGAAAGAGAATCAGTTTGAGACTGTTGTCGCAGCCTGTGCTGCAGAGAGTTCTACTGGGACTTGGACGAAGGTTTACAGTGGAAAGGATTCGGGTGCGGAAATGGCAGATAAATTGAAGGCAATAGCTTTCGATTTAGATCCAGAGACAAAGACCTTTAAGATTGCTTATAAGCTAGAGCTTTTTGAATTAGACAATATGTCTGGTTTACTTGCTGGCATTGTGGGGAATGTTGGTGGAATGAAGATGTTGAAGGCTCTTAGATGCCTAGACATTAGGTTCCCTGAGCCTATGGTTAAGGCATTTCCAGGTCCACAGTTTGGAGTGGAGGGTGTAAGAGAGATGCTTCAGATAGAGAGAGGACCTTTACTTCTTACTGTCCCTAAACCAAAGATTGGTAGAAACGCAAAGGAGCAAGCCGAGTTAGCAAGAATTCTGTTTACTGCAGCAGGGGGAGAGTATCATGGAATTAAGGATGATGAAAACTTAACAAGTCTTTATTTCAATACATTTGATGACAGATGTGAGCTTATCCATAAGGTTAGGAGAGAAATAGAGGAGAAGAGTGGTAAGAAGAAATTCTATCTCTGCAACATAACTCACTCTAACTTAGATACCATGATATCTAGGGCAGACAAGATAAAAGCCCAAGGGGGTAGGTGGATGATGATGGATGTTGTTACAACGGGTTTCGCTGCCTTACACACTATGAGACTAAAAAACCCAGGGCTTGCAATACATGCCCATAGGGCTATGCATAGCCTTTTCACCAGGGAGTCTGGTCCTGGAGTTTATAACAAGGGAGAGATTATGGACTTCTCTATGTCCATGGTAGCCAATGCCAAGATTCTAAGGTTATTAGGGGTAGACGCCTTACATGGTGGAGCTCCAAAAACAAAGATGGAAAACTATGGGGAACCTAAATTAATAAGAGATGCATTGCAATTAGACATAACTCCTGAATCTTCGATTACTCTGGGGCAAAACTGGTTTGGAATGAAACCAGTATGGCATGTAGCTTCAGGTGGGTTGCACTCTGGAAGTGTTCCAGAGGTTTTACATCAGCTTGGTGAAGATATTATGGTCCAATGTGGTGGCGGAGTTCTCGGCCATCCATGGGGGATTGAAGCGGGTGTAGAAGCTGTAGTCCAAGCAAAAGAACTTGCCTTAGGCAGTGGAGATCTAGAAAAGTGGCTTAAAGAGAATCCAGATACTCCTTTAGCAAAAGCTGCAGACCATTGGGGTTTTGGACCAAAGATAGTCTAATATCTCTAGAAGAGAGGTCTTTGTAATAAAAACTTTAAGTTTCTTTCTTAAATAGTGTAAAATAAGGACTATGAAAAAAGGTATTACACCAAGAGAGGAGAGTTATTCCAAATGGTATTTGGATATTATTGACCAAGCGGAGCTTGCAGAGAATTCTCCAGTTAGGGGTTGTATGGTTATTAAGCCCTATGGTTATGCTATCTGGGAGAAAATGAGGGAAGAATTAAACAAAAGAATCTCAGATTCTGGAGCAGAAAATGCCTACTTCCCACTATTTATTCCTAAATCCTTCCTTTCAAAGGAAGCTAGCCATGTAAAAGGCTTTGCTAAGGAATGTGCAATAGTAACTCACCACAGACTTAGAGAGACAGAGGATGGTCAGGGAGTAGAAGTAGACCCAGAGTCCAAGTTAGAGGAAGAATTAATAATTCGTCCTACATCAGAGACAATAATGTATGATACTTTTTCAAGATGGATTACCTCTTGGAGAGACTTACCACTTAAGATCAACCAATGGGCAAATATTGTTAGATGGGAAATGAGAACAAGGCCTTTCCTTAGAACTGCAGAATTCCTTTGGCAGGAGGGCCATACAGTGCATGTAACCCACGAAGAGGCCCAGAAAGAG
>CAYRDH010000038.1:0-6591 GCA_964423025.1 uncultured Candidatus Saccharibacteria bacterium
TAGTCACTAACTATTTCGTTAGCCATTGTGTCTCTCTTGGACTTAGAAGGGTATGGATTTATACCTTTCTTCTTAAACTCTTCAACCTTTTCTATCCTACTTTTTCTTATGTTCTCAATCATGGACATAGCTTAATATCTAAGATCTTAATTAAAAATAATTATAGCACAATAAACATTTAATTTAAGGCAAGAAATTAACAAATCCAAGGGTTTTACTACCAATACTCTTCCCCATGATATATAATTTGGACATGTCAGATACACAAAAGAACGATTTACTAGAAAAAGTAACTGCTTTAGCAAAACGAAGAGGAATTATATATCCCAACTCTGAGATATATGGTGGAATTGGAGGTTTCTATGACTACGGCCCTGTTGGAGTAGAGATGAAAAACAACCTCAAGAGATATTGGTGGAAAGAGATCGTAGACAGGAGAGAAGATGTCGTGGGAATTGATGGGACAATAATAACTCACCCAAAGGTATGGGAAGCTTCAGGTCATATACAGAATTTTTCAGATGAGGTTGTTGAGTGTAAAAAATGTCACCAAAGGTTTAGGCCTGAAGATATAACAGATTTGGAGAAATGTCCTAACTGTGGTTCCCAAGAGTTTACAGAACCAAGGTCTTACAACATACTCTTTGAAACAGAGGTTGGAGTGCTTGAGGATGCTAAAACAAAAACCTATCTTAGAGGTGAGGCTTGTCAGACAATTTATTTAGATTTCAAGAATGTAGTAGACAGTACGAGGATGCAAGTTCCCTTTGGAATTGCACAGATTGGTAAAGCTTTTAGAAATGAGATTACTCCAGGAAAACTAACCTTTAGAAGCAGAGAGTTTGAACAGTGGGATATGCAGTTCTTTGTTCACCCAGACGATATGGAGAAATGGTTTGAATATTGGAAGGAGAAAAGAATGAGTTTCTACAAGAATCTTTACAGGAAACAGGAGAATCTAAGATTGGAACAACATCCAAAGGACAAATTAGCATTCTATGCTAAAGACGCATACGATATTGAATATAAAGCACCTTGGGGATGGGCAGAAAATGAAGGTATCCACTGGAGAAGTGATTATGATCTTACACAACATAGTAAGTTCTCTGGAAAGGACCTCTCTTACACAGATCCTAGAAGTGGAGAGAAATATATACCTTGGATAGTAGAAACCTCCGGAGGTGTAGATAGGACACTATTAATGTTGCTTCTTGATGCTTACGAAGAGGAGGATTTGGGAGATGGTAAATCTAGAACAGTATTAAAAGTTCATCCCGAGATAGCAGGTTATAAGGCTGCAATATTCCCACTTGTTTCTAACAAGGAAGAGATTGTAAACAAAGCTAGAGGGATTTTTGAATTGCTCTCAGAGAATATGAAAGTTGTATGGGATGATAGAGGGAATATAGGAAAGAGGTATAGATACCAAGATGAAATAGGAACACCACACTGTATAACAGTCGATTACGAAACTTTAGAGAATGATACTGTAACGGTTCGAGATAGAGATACTATGGAACAAGAGAGAGTGAAGATAGAGGATTTGGACGAATATCTCTCTTAACAGATTTCTAAAATCTTGTAAGAAATTTTCCTACCATCAACATCTAGTTTAATCTCATCACCTTTCTTTGCTTTAATAAGCTGCTTACCTAATGGTGATTTGTCAGAAATTTTGTTCTTAGAAGGATCAGCCTCGATTTCAGAGACTACAGTTAGTGTTCTCTTCTTGCCTGCTACTTCTACCTTAACATCTGAACCGATTGAGATTTTGTTTACATCACAACCCTTTTTATCTATAACGACTGCATTCTTTAGGGTGTCTTTAATCTCTTCTATTCTCTGTTCAACCTTCTCTAATTCTGCCATAACAGCAATGATATCTCCTGTTTCTTCACTTACATCATTCTGTCTAGCTCTTTCTAGGGATTCTGATAAATCCTCCCTCTTTTTATTCTTTAGTAGGTCTAACTCCTTTTTAAGAGAGTCTATCTTGCTTTTTGTAAGTTTAATTTTGTCTGTCATTGTAATCTTTATAATAACTAAAATCTCCTGAGAGTCCTATGAATGGGTATGAGCAGTCATGTATCTCGTTTAATGGGACGATTATTATAGTATTTTCTGACCTTTTTGTCTATATTCCTCTATTCCCTTATGATTACCAGATAAAAGGACATCTGGCACTTTCCAGCCCTTAAATTCCTCAGGTTTTGTGTACTGAGGATACTCCACTTTGCCATCTTTAAATGTCTCCTGGTCTAGGGATTGTTCATTCCCTAAAACACCAGGAACTAACCTTGTAATCCCGTCTACGAACACTAATGCTGGGAGCTCTCCTCCGGAGAGGACGTACTCCCCTATGGAGAATTCATAATCTACTAGGTGCTCATGTATTCTATGGTCAAATCCTTCATAACGACCACAGATGATTATCATGTGGAGGTTCTCTTTCGCAGAGAATTCCTCTAAATCTTTCTGTTTTATCTCCTTTCCTTTGGGCGTTGTTATAGCAACGATTGTGTCTTCTTTTTTAAGATCCTGTATAGCTTTGTATATAGGTTCTATCTTCATTACCATTCCAGGACCTCCTCCATATGGTGTGTCATCTACAGTGCTATGTCTGTCTTCAGCCCAATCTCTTAGATTGTGGACATTAATCTGGACAAGGTTTTTCTTTAAAGCATTTTTAACAATGCCTGTGTTTATATATTCTTCTACAATGTTTGGGAATATTGTAATAATGTCGAAAACGATCATGGTTATATATACTTATTAAAAAACTTATAATCCAAATCTCCTCTATAATTCTTCTTAAAAAGAACCTTCAAGTCCTCTTCTGACTCTACATCTTTAAGATTCTTATAAAAGTTAAGGAACTTCTCCTTTCCAAACTGTCTAATTAAGACTTCAACCGCGAAGCCAGCTTCATTGTATAAACCACTTCCTCCTTTATCAAAAAATTCTAAGAAGTTCTTTAGTTCTGTGGGTCTCCTCTTTAGGGCCAACTGACCCGAAGAATATATTGCAATGCCCTCAACAAGCCAAACTGGGAGATATCCTTCATACAAAATTCTTGAGTAAAGATGACTTAATTCGTGTTTTATAAGTGCAGCATACTCTTCGTCAGAAAATTTGTGTGAGGATTCTTTCTCATAACTCTCGGGGGATAATAGGAAAAGACACTTCTTTGAACCATCCGTAAAGCCCACAACCCAATCCTCGGTCTTTCGACCTTTAATTTTGTCTATATCCTTTCTGCTCTCGAGAAGGAGAATAACAGGCATTCCTACATTCCAATTGATTCCATAAAATCCACCTAGAGATTCCATTGCCTCGTTGTAAAACTTTTCTATCTTCTTATTGTGAGATTGGGAGATATCGAAAACCATATGTTCGTATTCCGAATTTAAAGTGGTACCGCTACGGGGAATCGAACCCCGATTGCAGGATTGAGAATCCTGTGTCCTAACCGTTAGACGATAGCGGCTTACAAGTAGTGATTTTATCATATTATGAGCAGTTTTTGAACGGTTACTACAGGTTCAGATTTATTTGACTTTTAACTTTAGGAACATATATCATGTTGTGCCCTATAAATTATTAGACACTAGACATGGGTATAGATGGAGTATACGAAACAACAAGAAAAGGTTTAGACAACCTCGTACAGGAGGTAAAATACCGAGAGAATGAATTACGTAAGAAGATAGCCACACAACTGAGCGAAATGAGAAGCCAGGGAGACCTAAGAGAGAATGATGGCTACTCCATGGCAGTTGAAGAACAACATATCAATGAACAGAAGATTGCAGAGCTCAGAGACAAGATAAAGAATGCAAGAGTGGTTAGGGATTTAGACAAAAGTCAGGTTGGACTTGGAGATATTGTAACTTTGAGAAACAGCAAAGTAATTACATATGAGATAACAAGTGAAGATGATGCAAATCCTTTAGAAGGAAAAATCTCTCACAAGTCTCCAATAGGAATGGCTATTATGGGTAAGAAGGTCGGAGAAACAATAGAAATTAAAACTCCAAAGGGAGTTACAGAATACACCATTGAAAAGATTGCCTAAGGGTGAACTAGCGTTCCTTCTGTCATTATATCTTCAAAAACATTTGCTTGTTTTATCCTACTTCCTCCAGATATCCAGAAAGATATTTCCTTTCTCTTACAGAACCTAGCACATTCCACATCTATTGGGATATTACCATTAGGAGTATGGGTGGAATCTTCCTGAATATTAAAAAGTTTGAAATATTCATTCCAAGTCATATCCTTCATAGGAGTAGCGTCCTCTACAATACTGGGGTCTTTATCATAGATGTAATCTATGTCGGATACCTTCGTTATCCTAGATTCATTTAGGATATCAGCGAATACCGCAGCATCCATATCCGTACTCCAGCCTACTTTCAATCCTCCACAAACCATTATGCTCTTACCACTATCCATCAGTAATTCATAAGCTTCACCTAGCCTCTGTGGAACAACAATCTCTGGATCCCCTATATATGCTCTTAAAAGATTTGCATTTGTATGTGTGACAGACATCCCTATACTGTGCAAGTACTCTTGGCCTCCAATATGTCGAGATATTTTCTCTTGCAAATCTCTAGAAAGAGAACCTCCCCCTACAACAATAACAATATTCTGGTAGTCATCCTTCTTGCGAAAATACCAATCTTTTAACTTATCTAAGAGATCCTGATTTACATTCAATGAGTTATCATAAATAACAGAACCCCCTATTTTAAGAACTATGGAACTTTTCACTAGTTTATATGTTCAGTACTAAAATTATTGCTATAGCGACATAAAGGAAAGGAACTAGATAATCTACAAACTTAATCTTTCCAGAAAACCTTATATTCCATATAGAGATTATTAGATAGAAAGCCAATGCTCCAACCGCTGGGATAACAAAAATATTGTAATTCCAGAAAAATATTGTAAACAGGGAAACTGCAAAAGCACTTAACACCCCTACCAAGAACTCTATAAACCCTAGCCTATTATGTATCTTTAAAACAAACACTAGTAAAACAAGGGCTGAAAGAATCGTTAAAATTGTAAACATCTCCATTCCAAACCCTATCCTAATGTAAGAATTTAGAAGAAGATAAAAGATTGTTATACAGATAAAATCAAAGATTGCTCTGGTAGCTATAGCCAAAGAATAAAGCTTGTTGAGAGAACTCTTTACATTAAGGAACAGAACTAGGAGAAGAATCATACAACCTGCCAATACAACATAACCAAGCATTTCATTCCTATTAAAGAAGAGGAAAAATAGAAGGGATATATAAAATATTGCAGGGAGGATAAAGTAACCAAAAAATCTGTCCTTAAGTGATATTCTTATTATTACGTCACTGTATTTAGAAACTTTCTTGCCAGAATAAAGGCTAAATGCCCTTACAAACCATGTTTCAAGAAGGAGTACTCCTGCAACTCCTAAGAGAAGTAAGAATCTTAAAGGAGCTCTTAACACTGCATAATTGAAAAATTGAGTTACTGTAAGAAGTAAAAGAAGATAAAGAATATCGTTTTTTATTTTCAGTTTGTATTTCATTTTGGGCAGTTACCTATACTATTAATTAATTGCTCCTGAAAAACCATTAAATATTGCCATTGTAAGAATTATCCACCAAACTCCTATGGTAAATAATTCTCCTACAGCATCCTTCATTCTACCTTTTCTCCAATAAACAAATATTTCTATGAGTATTAATACCAAAACGAAGGAAACAATACCCAAACTAAGACCATCTCTTGTACTAAGACTTATTGATGGGAACATAAATCTTCTCTCCTCATTGTCCTCAACAAAATATTCAGATATTTCTAATTCAGATGTATTACCTTCTTTGTCTGAAAGAACAACAATTATTGCACCTTTTACACTCACCTCTGGTATTGAGAAGGTTACCTGGTCTCCATCCTCTTCGTATTCTACTTCTACAATCTCACTCCCTATAACAACTTGTAGATCTTCCCACTCTCCTTCAATAGCAAAGCTAACTGTATAATAACCTTCCTCCTGTTTAACCATTAGTGTCTTTGGATCAAGAATTGGAGCTCTGGAATCTACAGTGAAAGCAACAGACTCGGATTTTGCATCCTCGCCCTTAATCTGAGCAACTATTTCGTGTTCTCCCTCTGACCAATCACTTCCTTTTTCAAACTCCCATTCAGGGGTTGTCGCAGTTGTATCTCCTACTAAGTCTTCTTGGTCGTAAACTTCAACAACATAATTATCTCCAGCATTTTCTGTTTCTCCCTTAACGCTAGTGCTAGGGTCTGTAATTACAGTGCCTGCTTGTGGGGAAGTTATTCTTATACTCTTAATTTCTCCAGCTTCGTCATTCACTACAACTTTCTCTGTAGAAGATGGTACTGTAGGCTCTGATGGAGTCTGGGTCTCCTCTGGTGTCTGTGTAGCGCTGTAAACTTCACTCGTAAGGTTGCCAAACATCTGAACAACCAGAGTGGTTTGCTTTCCAAGAAGTTCTCCTTCTACAACAGCTACCCCGATATCTTTGTAATTTCCACTTACAATATTTGCTTTATGTGTAGGGCTAGCCATCC
>CAYRDH010000039.1:0-6216 GCA_964423025.1 uncultured Candidatus Saccharibacteria bacterium
ATTTAGCAAGGAATTTTAATACGTCTTTCATCTTTACACCTCCATTGTGTAAATGTTAATTTTTGATTGAACTTTCGCCCAATCCAGCAATCCAAAAATCAATAAATATTGATTTCTAAACAACTGGATTGGTGTCCATCAAAAACTCCAGCATTTTTAAAGAACTTGTCCTTTTATATAAATAAAAGAGACATTAAAAAGATATATAACAATCTCTCTGAATGCGTCTTTTATTAAAGGGGGGGGAAATTTGTATTTTAAAGAGCAGGTTCTTCTATTACAATCCTAGTACATCATACCATTTTCATACCTTGTAAATCAATACTATGGGTTTGCGAGGGGAAGTAAAACCTCCCCTCTCACCCTATCTACAAGTTAAGCTATTTTATTGCTTAAGAACTTAGAAACTCCTATAAATCCTAATCCAGAAACATAGGCGGATACAGCCACTATATTAAACAATACAGCGTCTGCTAACCCCGTATCCTCAGGTATATGAGGACCATAAGGGGAATATCCGTCAGCTAATACTGGGGATCTAAATAGTGTCAAGATTCCGAAAGCAAGGATAGCTAACAAGAAGACTTTGTTTATCTTCTTCATGGTATTTGTAATGAGCAATTTAATTACAGGTACATTATACCCTATAGTTTAATTTTATGCAATATCTGCCTTCTAGGTGGAAGTGTCTGTTTTGGGTTCTAGTTCACTCTACTTAGGTATCTAAATACCCTAACTGGAGAGTTATACATCCTACAAGTATAAAGAATCAGGTCTGCCTCATAGTCTGTAATCTGTGTATTGTCCTCTGCCTTGTATACTTCATATTCATAACTTCTCTGGTCCCAGATTACTTGAACCCTATCCCCTACTTTAAGTTTAGGAAGATTGTAAAAGGAACTCTTTTGTCTAAAGTCTGAACTCCAGTATACATAACCGAATCTATGTGCTGCTATTATTATTGGGAGATCATTAATCTCTGGTGTCCCAAAATCTGGAACTATCCAGATACCTTCTTCTAACCCTTCATCCGGATTCTGGTTTTGAGATATCTCTGAATCTACTCCTATTGAAGCTATCCTTAGTATATTCTCTTTAGGGAGTGATGTGTCTAATGGAGGAAGTGTTGTTTCAGGTTCTTCGATTTCCTCAACCTCCTCTGGTTCATACTCCTCTATCTCTGTTAATTGCTCTTGTATAGTTGCAGCCTCTGTCTCCGTAGCTGTTGTTGAGACTGAATACCATATCTGGGGGTAGAAAGTTATTGCAATAATGGAGAAAGCAAAGAAGATTAGGACAATACCAAATACTAAATATATTTTAGATAGTGCTTTCAGAACCTTCTTATTCATTTAATTAGTTTTTACTTCTTAAATATAATTCTAATATCATACCACTATTGACCATATCCTGTGCATTGGCTTTACCTATATATCTGTAGTGCCAGCTCTCATACATATATCCAGTTACACTCTCATAACCTGCAGGGTATCCAATTACAAAACCATATTTCCAAGCGTTATCTGCCAACCATTTGCTAGCTTGTGTACTTGCAAAGGTTCCTCCTAGCCCATCATTTATTTCTCCACTGCTAAAGTCTAAGGTTGTTCCAAGTTGGTGTTGACTATGTCCAGGTCTAGCAGATATCTGGTCTGTTACTCCAACATTCCCACCATTTACACTTAACCAGTAGTTGTATGTACTCTGTTGTGTGGCGTATGAGCGGTAAGCAGATCTAATACTTAGGTCCATACCATCTTGGGTTGCAGCATTAACCATCTCCTGCAAGTCAGATATTAGAATATTGCGAATTAAGAAATTAGTATTATTCACACATCTGAGATTCGTTACATTACTACAGATACTAACTAAATCTGTAGGAGCATATGTGCTAGGTAGTTGGTACTCCTTGTTTACAAGCACTAAGAGGTCATCTCCACTACGAGTGACTCCTTTTATATCTGAGGGGTAATCCCACCAAGAAGATGTATTAGATGTAGCCACAGGACTTCTAGTAACGGCTTTGACCGGAGATATCTCCTCCTCTGGTGTCTCTTGTACGATATCTTCTGTGACTATTGCTGTTTGTTCTATCTCCTCCCTACTCTCTTGTGTGTATACAACGGTATATGTGTTTGCAGAGAGTATGAAGGCAATTATTGCGCTTATTATTTTACTCATACCTATATATTACAACATATAGGGCTGTTTCAATAGTAATATCCTTACAAGCTTTCTTTATGGTTATCTAGGTCAGGAAGTATATTCCCCTTTGTATTAGAATAAATTAATAAATTTAGAGGGGGAATAAAAATGAGTTTAACAAAGAAAAAAATGGAGATTATTAATGAAATAATGACTTTGTATGTAAAGTATGTGAATGCTAATTTAGCAAATGACTTAAAGGAGGTTAATAAGGAAATGGCAAAGGGGAATCGAGATATGGGGCTTACGTATGATGAATTAGCTAAAAATATTAAAGAGATTTCTGGGGAAGAGTATTTTAGAGAAATAAGGATAGAGAGGATAGAATAATTGCTAGAGATATTACTTTAGAGTACTGCAACAGTAGCAACCTTATCTCCTCCGTTTATATTCATAACCTTTACTCCAGAAGTTTGTCTTCCTTGGACAGGAACAGCCTTAAGATCTGCTCTTATAACTTTTGATTTCTCAGATATTACAACAATCTCTTCTTCCTTCTCCGTAAGTAACCTTGCAGAAGAAACATCCCCTGTTTTCTTTGTTACCCTAAAGGTGAAGATCCCGGTTCCACCCCTCTTTTGTGTACTGTATTCTTCAAGAAGTGACATCTTTCCATAACCAAACTCTGATAATGTAAGAAGTCTCTGTTTCTCGCTCTCTACTATTCCCATACCTATTACACAGTCATCCTCTCTCTTGAAACTGATACCCTTTACACCCTTTGTGTTTCTACCCATTGGTCTGACATCTGTCTCTTTAAACCTTATGGATTTACCATGCTTGGTTATTACGATTACTTCGTCTTCTCCTGTTGTAGGTCTAACCCAACTTAAGTTATCTCCTTCTTCTAGATTGATAGCTGTAAGTCCATTGCTTCTTATCTTTGCAAATTCCTTTAATTCTGTTTTCTTTACAGTTCCGTTCTCAGTTGCCATTAAGAAGTACTTGTAAACCTTCTCCTTGTTCTCCTCTTTGGAGATAGCTCCCTTAGGATCTCTTGTTAAAACTGAAGTTACAATTTCATCTGGGCCTAACTGTATCAAGTTAACCAAAGGCAATCCCTTTGCTGTTCTTCCTAATTCAGGAATTTCAAAGATTCTTAAGTTGAATACTTTTCCTTCATTTGTGAAGAGTAAGAGCTCGTCGTGGGTATTACAGAGGAATGCATGTTCTATGAAGTCACCTTCTTTTGTTTCTCCTCCAGAGACTCCCTTTCCTCCCCTATTCTGAGCTCTGTATGTATTAGGTGGTAATCTCTTTATATATCCTGAGTGTGTTATTGTGACAAGAGTATCTTCAGAAGCTATCATGTCCTCCTCTGAGATCTCGTCAATTTTACCCTTTACAACTTTTGTTCTTCTCTCATCTCCATACTTTTCTTTAATCCCTTCTAAGTCGCTGTTTACAATCTCTAAGATTCTGTCTTGATTTTCGAGAATTTCGTTGTATTCCTTAATCTTCTCTTTAATCTCTTTATGTTCGTTCTGTAATTTCATTCTTTCTAAAGCTGCCAATCTTCTTAACTGCATGTCCAAGATTGCTTGTGCCTGAACCTCAGTGAAGTCAAATTTATCCATAAGGTTAGTTTTAGCTGTGTCTTGGGATTTAGATTTTCTAATAGTTGCAATAACCTCGTCTAGCATATCTAAGGCTTTAAGTAACCCTTCTAAGATATGTCCTCGATATCTTGCTTCTGCAAGATCAAATTCATATCTCCTTATTGTTACTACTAGTCTGAAGGATAGGAATAACTCTAGGAACCTTCTTAAAGGTAGTGTTTTTGGCTCTTGCTCTACAAGTGCAATCATGTTGGCATTAAACACCTTCTGCATCTCTGTATACTTATAGAGTTTGTTTAGTACTGCTTTTGGCTGTGCATCCTTTTTGAGAATAATGACTAATCTCATTCCTTCTCTACTTGATTCGTCTCGAATATCTGCAATACCCTTTATTTTCTTATCTTTAACAAGATCCGCAATCTTCTCTGTCATGTGAGCCTTGTTAACTTGGTAAGGGATTTCAGTAACCACTATGTGGTACCTATTCTTCTTGCCTTCTACAATAGAGGCCTTAGCTCTCTGTAGGATTCTTCCTCTACCGGTGGCATAAGCATTTAAGATTTCTTTTTGGTTGTATATTGTGCTCCCTGTTGGGAAGTCTGGTCCTGGAATTATCTCTATTAGTTCGGAAGGTGTTATGTCAGATTTGAATTCTGGGTAGAGAACCTCTTCTTTCTTTTTTAATTCTGCCCTAAGTTCATCAATATGAAGTTGAAGATTTAAGTCGTCTTTACCGATATAGTTCTCTAAGTAGTCTATTGGCTTGGAATTTAGTGTTTCTGGAATCTCTTCCTTAGCTTCCTTTTTCTTTCTCAAGTCGTTGTATACCGCTTTCCCTTCCCATTTGTTGCCCTGCTCTATCATTTTTTGTAGAGCATCTATTAACTCTGTTAAGTTATGAGGAGGAATCTTTGTTGCCATACCTACGGCAATACCATCACTACCATTTGCCAAGACATTTGGAAATAGTGCTGGTAATACAGTAGGTTCTAATCTAGTACCATCATAGTTAGATACATATGTAACTGTTCCTTTACTTAGGTCATCTAACAAGGCAGGTGTAATCTTTGCCATCCTAGCCTCGGTATATCTCATTGCTGCTGGTGAGTCACCATCTATGGAACCAAAGTTTCCTTGTCCATCTACAAGAGGATATCTTGTGGAGAAATCCTGTGCCATTTTTACCAATGTTGGATAAACGACAGATTCTCCGTGTGGGTGGTAGTTACCAGATGTATCTCCAGCTATTTTTGCAGACTTTCTGTAGTGTGCATTAGGATGAAGGTTTAGGTCATTCATTGCGACCAAAATCCTTCTTTGTGAAGGCTTAAGTCCATCCTTTACTTCTGGTAAGGCTCTTGAAACAATAACAGACATAGAGTAGTCAAGATAGTTAGCTTTCATTTCGTCAACGATTGACCTTGCGACCGTAGTTCCTGGCTTAAATGTCAAATCTACATCTAAATTGTTATTTTCTTCCTTTTTTATATCTTTTTCGTCAGTCATTGTTTTAAACGTCTAAATTAGCACTAGCTGCATAAGTTTGTATAAATCTTCTTCTTGGTGGAACTTCTGCTCCCATGAGCATTTCAAATGTTTTTTCTGCCTCTTCCGCATCCTGTATCTCTACTCTCTTTAGTACTCTTGTCTCAGGGTTCATGGTTGTTTCCCATAGTTGCTCAGGATTCATCTCTCCTAGTCCTTTAAATCTGTTTTCTACTGGGACACTTCCTTCCTGTTTCGCTTTCTTGACGAAAGTATCTTTGTCTGCGTCGTTTATGAAATAGTATTTCTTTTTACCTATTTCTACCTTATGTAAAGGAGGCTGTGCTACATATACATAACCTTCTTTAATAAGAGGTTTGAAGAATCTAAATAGCAAAGTTAAAACCAAGGTTGTAATGTGCAGACCATCTACGTCAGCGTCACTCATTATAATTATCTTGTGGTATCTCAATTTGGAGATATCTAGAGTTTCGCCAATACCAACACCTAAGGCCGTTGTTACATCATTGAATTCGTTGTTAGAAAGGACTCTGTCTACCCTATATTTTTGTGTGTTCATGATTTTACCTCTCAATGGCAGAATGGCCTGAGTATGTCTGTCTCTTCCTTGTTTTGCTGAGCCACCTGCAGAGTCTCCCTCTACTATGAATAGCTCACTAACGGCAGGATCATTACTGGTACAGTCGGCTAGTTTTCCTGGTAGTGTTGTGGATTCTAGTGCACTCTTTCTAATCACAGCATCTCTTGCGGCTTTTGCTGCTGCTTTTGCTTTATTTGCCAGAACAGCTTTACCAACAATATCTTTTGCTTCTCTAGGATTTTCCTCTAAGTATGTTGTTATTTCGTCTCTTACAACTCTTGCTACAACACTCTTTACCTCTGGGTTATTAAGCTTTATTTTTGTCTGACCTTCAAATTGCGGGTCTGCAACCTTAACAGATACGAC
>CAYRDH010000040.1:0-1429 GCA_964423025.1 uncultured Candidatus Saccharibacteria bacterium
ATCTTAAAGCCGAAGAAAATTGTATAAAAGCAGGATATACCTCAGCTACATTCAGGCCAGAATATGCCAAGAAAATAGGCACTCCGAAAAAAGAGCTCTTCAATAAAAATAACGGTTATGTAATGACTGGGAACCATGCAATTGGTTTAGGAGCAGTGTCCGCAGGTGTTAGAGCTTACTATGCCTACCCAATGACACCATCTACCTCCATATTCAAATATATAGGGGAGACTGCAAAAGAGACAGGCATCCTTGTTAAGCAAGCAGAGAATGAAATCACAGCTGTTCAAATGGCAATGGGAAGTATGCACATGGGGACACGTGCCCTAGTAGCTACTTCAGGAGGAGGATTTGATCTTATGTCTGAAACAATCTCCTGTGCAGGAATATCTGAAACACCTCTCGTAGTTATATTGTCCCAAAGGACCGGTGCCGCTACAGGACTTCCAACGTGGACGGGGGCCTCAGATCTTAATGTAGCACTTAAAGCTAGTCATGGAGAGTTCCCAAGAGTTGTTATTGCAACAAGCGATGCTAGAACTTCATACACATTGATACAGAAGGCTCTTAATATTGCGGAAGTTTACCAATTACCAGTTATACTCCTTATGGAGAAACAGATCTCCGAGTCAATCTTTAACTTCAAAGAGATGCCAAAAGTTTTACAGATTGAAAGAGGACTTCTCGAGAATACAAACCAAGAAACAGAAAGATACCAAATAACAGACATTGGGATATCTCCTAGATGGGCTCCTTCCAAGGAGAAGAAACCTTACTTGGCAAATAGTGATGAACATTCAGAAGACAGTTCTAGTATAGAAGATTCAAAGAGAACAATAGAGATGACATCAAAGAGATTAAGGAAACTAGAAACACTCTCAAAAGAACTACCAGAACCAACACTATATGGGGACAAAAATCCTGATTTGGTTTTTGTAGGCTGGGGAAGTGTAAAAAACGCAGTATTAGATGCCATAGCGATAGATAAGGACTCTAGGAAGATAGGCTATCTTCATTATGAATATATCTCTCCACTTAAAACAGAAAAACTGGAAGAATTAATGGCAGAGAATAAGAGGCTAGTATTGGTTGAAAACAACCAGACCGGACAACTCGGTAATTACATCAAAGAAAATATTGGGTATGAGTTTAAAGAGAAACTTTTGAAATATGATGGTAGGCCTTTCTTTGTAGAAGATATTTTAGATTTCTTAAAAAATTAAATGGGAGTAAAAGTAACAGACTACAATTCACCAAATATTCCAACCTGGTGTCCAGGATGTGGAAATTTTGCGATTCATGCATCCTTAAAGAAAGCTCTTTCAGAAATGGATATTTCCCCATCAGAGCTATTTATGTCCTTTGACATCGGATGTAATGGTAATGGTGCAGATATGATAAATACATACGCGTTCAAAGGATTACATGG
>CAYRDH010000040.1:1439-5596 GCA_964423025.1 uncultured Candidatus Saccharibacteria bacterium
ATACCTTTAGCCGTAGGAGCACACCTTGCAAATAGAAGAATGACCACAATAGCAGACATTGGAGATGGTGGGTGTTTCCATGAAGGCCTAGATCATTTAGTCCATGCAGTTAGATCCAACTACAATATAACAATATTAATCCACAACAATGCGAATTTTGCACTTACAACCGGCCAAGCTACAGTTAGCACCCCCAAAGGAAAACCTATGTATGGACAACCAGTGGGAATGCCTGAAAGAAATATTAATATCCCTGAATTCATATTAAATCTAGATCCATCATTTTATGCCAGGGCTTATTCAGGGAATCTCCTTCAAATGGGAGAGATATTCAAGGCAGCAATAGGAAACAAAGGCTGTAGTGTTGTAGAAGTATTACAACTTTGCCCAACATACAATAGAGACTTTACTCCGGAATGGGCCAAGGAAAACATCAAGGAAATTAAAGAAGCAGAAAATTACAATACTAATTCCTTAGAAAGTGCTAGAGGTGTCCTAACTAACAATTCTCCTCTATATACTGGTATAATCTACCAGAACAAGAACCTTCCTACATTCTATGATTCATTAGAAAGTAGAAAGGATTCAATGACCGAACTTGTTGATGAAGTTAAGACACACGATATTAAAAAACTTTTAAAATATTTTGAATAATAAATGGAGTCATCAATACTATCACCTAAATCTATAGCTATTGTAGGTGTTTCCCAAGATTCAGAAAAGATAAGTTCCGTAATCCTCAAGAACCTAATTAATGGAGGATACAATGGGAAGATATATCCCGTTAATCCTAAGTACGAGGAGTTACAGGGAAGAAAGGCTTACCCTGACATCCTATCCATCCCCGAAGACGTAGATATGGTTTGTATAGCAATTCCCTACCAGTTTGTAGAAGATGTAGTGGACCAATGTGTTGAAAAGAAAGTAAAGAGTGTAGTAATAATATCCGCAGGATTTGGTGAAGTTGGTCCTGAGGGAGCAGAGTTAGAAGAGAGAATAACTACAAAATTAAAAAGAGAGAACATCCGTTTGATAGGACCTAACTGTCTTGGCTTTATAAACAATAAGGCTAAAATTAATCTAACCTTTGCAAGAGAGAATCCAGGAGAAGGAAAGATAGCGTTCATATCGCAATCTGGAGCATTCTGCACTGCAATACTCGATATGGCTTGTGAGAAAAGCTTAGGTTTTTCACACGTGGTATCTATAGGAAACAAGGCAGACATCCATGAGAATGAACTTATGGAAATGTTTGTCGCAGACAATGACATAAAAGCCATTGCACTTTACTTAGAAGAGTTTAGCGATGGGAAAGAATTTGTTACATTGTCCCAGAAAGCTAAGAAGCCAATCTTACTAATAGCTCCAGGAAGTTCGGAAAAAGCGCAAGAGGCAATATCTTCTCACACAGGATCCCTTGCTTCCTCTTTTGACACGACAATAGCAGCTATTAAAAAAGGGAACATGATATATACCGAAAACTCTGACGAGCTCTTTAAACTTATGAAGTTAATAGACTTAGATATCATCCCTAAAGGTAAGGGAATAGGAATTGTGTCTAATGCAGGAGGCCCAGGAATCATTGCCGTGGACATGATAGAGAAGAAGGACATGATAGTGGCAGAAATAGGCGAGAAAACAACGCAGAAACTTCTTAAAATACTTCCACCAGAAGCAAGTATTAAAAATCCCGTAGATATCCTTGGAGATGCAAAGAGTGATAGATACCAAGGAACTATCACAGAACTCTTAAACGAAATCTCCGTAGACAGTATCCTAGTCATCTTAACACCTCAACTTATTACTGAGATAGAAGCAACAGCAAATGTTATTACAGAACTAATGAAGAAAACTTCTAAACCAATATTCTCCTGCTTCCTTGGGGGTAAAGATATAAAAGCAGGAATAAGAATCTTAGAAGAAGCAAATGCTCCTTGGTTTACAGATATACAAGAGGCAATTATCCTCATCTCGAAACTAGCAGAGTTTGAGGAAAACAAGGAGTTAACAAAGATTGTAAACTCCGATGATTATTTTAAGAAACCTAAATACAAAGCAGAGATTAACGAGGAGATTGTTCCAGATAAAAATAATGTCATTCCAGACGAATTAGGAATTAAAATTCTTGAAGAGTTTGGTATAGATACTCCCAAACAAGAGGTAGTGAGTAGTCTAGAGCAGGGTAGGGACTTTGCTTCTACTATCTTTCCTGTAGCTATTAAGGCATCTTCTGAAGATTTTGCGCACAAGACAGATTTCAAGGCCCTTCATCTAGATATAAGAACCATTAGTGAATTTGAGGAGAAATACCAAGAACTGAAGGAAACAGTTACCAAAACTACTGGCAATGTAGCTCCTAAGATTCTAATTCAAGAGATGATCCCTGGGAAGTTAGAATTCTTTATTGGTGCAAACAGAGAGGGAGGAATAGATATTTATGAAAAGGATGGGAGAGGATTTGGGCATCTTTTAGCAATAGGTCAGGGAGGGATATATACAGAGGTTTACAAAGATATAAGGCATATACTAGTTCCAGAGAATAGGGAGAAAATAAATGCTATCCTTTCTAAAACAAAAGTTTCCGAGATAATAGATGGATATCGTGGTAAAGCACCTCTACCAAGAGAGAAGATTATAGACCTGATAATGTCTATACAGAAACTTCTTGTATCATATCCAGAGATAGTCAGTATGGATATAAATCCTGTGATGATAACAGAAGACAGAGCAGTTGTTGTTGATGCTAAGTTCTATGTAGCTAAGTAGGAAAATCCTCAAGGGATAGAAAGCATTTCTTAATTTCTATTTTTTATTCAAACTAGCTTCTATAAAACCCATAAATAAGGGATGTGGTTCTAGGAATCTGCTCTTTAATTCTGGATGATACTGAGTTCCTACAAAGAATGGATGGATCTCTTTTGGAAGTTCTATTGCTTCAATTAACATATCATCTGGGCTCTTACCACACAGCTTAAAATCTGACTCCTCAAAAATCTTTCTATATTCATTATTAAATTCATATCTATGCCTATGTCTTTCCATAACAATAGGGAGTTCTGTATAAAGTTCATTTTTATATTTCTCATATTGTTCATAAGCAACAGAATCCTCATCTAGCCTACATGGCCAGGCTCCTAGACGAATAGTCCCGCCATACTTTTTATTTTTGATCAGTTCCTGCTGTTCTTCCATTAAATGTATAACTGGGTTCTTACACTTGGGATCAACCTCTTGGGAATTAGCATCTTTTAGACCAAGAACATTTCTTGCATATTCAATGGTAGCCATCTGCATACCATAACAGAGGCCAAGATAGGGGATCTTGTTCTCCCTAGCGATCTGGACAGCCTTAATCTTTCCTTCAGACCCCCTAGAGCCCCAACCTTGAGGCACAATAATACCGTCCATTTTTAATATCTCTTCCTGCTTTTCCTTGTCCTTCTCTAAGTCGTCTGCAACTATCCAGTGAATTGTAGGTTCTACAGAATTCTCCCAGGCAGCATGATTAACTGCTTCCAAAACAGAGACATAAGAATCTTTTAGATCAAAATCTCCACTCTTGTAATATTTCCCTATTACCCCAATGTTTAATTTCTTCTCGGGATTCTTTATCTTCTTAACCTTCTTTTTCCAGTTAGGGTACAGAGGAGTTTTCTTACGCTCCATATTAAGAGCATCAATAATCTCTTCCCCAATATTTGCCTCTCCAAAGTTTAAGGGAATGTCATAGATACAGTCTATGTCAGGAGCAGAGATTACATGAGAGGGAGGGATGAAGCAGTATCTACTTATTTTGTCTATTCTTTCTTGGTCTAAAGGTTGTTCGGACCTTGCGATTATAAAGTCTGGGTGGATACCATAGCTATTTAATTGCTGAACTGAAAGCTGAGCTGGTTTAGTTTTCATCTCTCCTAGCATTTGGGGGATAGGTAGGTAGGTTACATGTACATGTATAACGTCATTAGGATTAGCAAGCTTCATAAACTTGTTGGCAGTAAGCATAAGTCCATTACCAACTTCCCCTACAGTTCCACCTATTTCAATGATAGTGATATCCGATCCTTCCTCTTCTCCAACACCCGTTACCCATTCAACAATGCTCTCAGGAATATGGTGATCTAAACTTACCCACTTACCATCAAACTCTAAAGATCTTT
>CAYRDH010000041.1:0-5310 GCA_964423025.1 uncultured Candidatus Saccharibacteria bacterium
AGAATAACCAGGTTAGGATAAGAACAATCCCTCCATACAGGGGGGTAATATTTGACAGAAATGGTAAGCAGTTGGCAGTTAACGAGTCCGCGATGAATGTTTATCTTGCAATAGAGCACTATCTGGACCAAGAAGGCCTTATTGACACCAAGCTAATAGAGGAAACCTCGAATACCCTTGGGGGTATACTGGGTGAGGGGTGGGAGAACAACACACAGGAGGGTCAAGAGCAGTTCAAAACTATTTCAGAGAAAGTATATTCTATTCATAGCGAGAGTCCTTACTTCTCCGAAATACTTATAGCTAGGGATATAGATGATGGTACTGCAATTAAAATAAAAGCAATGAGTGAGAACTTACCAGGTGTTTATATAGATAGCGGGAGTAAAAGATTCTATCCTAGGGGGGAGGTCTTATCTCATGTCTTAGGTTATACGGGGACGGTTTCCTCCGAGGATATCTCTGAACTAGACTATGTTTCTCCTACCGATGTGATAGGTAGGGCAGGTCTAGAGAGGGAGTATGATGAGGTCCTCATTGGGGAGTCTGGTCAAATTGCTTGGGAGGTAGATGCAATCGGTAGAACAATATCCAGGGATGGTTACGTAATTAAAGAGGCTGTTTCTGGGAAAAATCTTTATTTAACAATAGATCTCGAGGTTCAACAAAAATTGTATGAAGTTATAAAGGAGGGTGTTAAGGAGTACGATGCCCAGGCAGGTGCGGGTGTGATTCAAGACCCAAATACTGGTGAGATAATAGCTATTGTTTCCTATCCAAGTTATGACAACAACCTTTTTGTTGGGGGAATTTCTTCCGCTGAATACTCCAAGCTAATAACAAACTCTCGCAATCCTTTATTAAATAGGGCAATAGCAGCTCAGATGCCTCCTGGGTCTACTTTCAAAACCTTGGTTGCGATCGCAGGATTAGATTCTGGTGCAATAACTAGGAATACAGTATATGTAAGTAGAAGAGGATATACTTTTTCTAGTGGTGCTCCTTTTCAGGATTATAGGAATACTGCTTATGGAGCACTAAATCTAATTGATGCAATTTCTGTTTCATCTAATATATATTTCTGTGAATTAATAAGGAATTGGGATATGAATAAGCTAGTTCCATACCTAGAAGCTTTTGGAATTGGTAGTTATACTGGGGTGGATATTCCTGGAGAGGCACCAGGAAGGCTTCCTTCTCCAGAGAACAAGATAGCCTTAGCTAATACTACAAATCCTTGGTTAGAGCCAGTATGGTATCCAGAAGGAGATTCCTGCAACTCTGTGATAGGTCAAGGGATTACATTAACGACTCCTCTGCAGATGGTTAATTGGACATCTGCGATTGCGAATGAAGGGACCTTACATACTCCACATGTTGGAGACTATTTCCTTGATGAGAAGGGGGAAAGAGAGACATTGGAATATGGGCCAATGAAGACGGAGGTGGCTTCTAAGGAGGCTATTAAAACAGTCAAGGAAGGGATGTGGTCTGCAGTTAACGGCCCAAGGGCGACAATTCGTAATCTTGGGGGTCTGAGTATAGAAGTTGCAGCTAAAACAGGAACTGCTGAGTTTGGAGCTTTGAGCAAAGAGGGGGTATACGAGAATACACATGCTTGGACAACAAGTTTCTTCCCATATGAAAAACCCAAGTATGCTATGACGATATTTCTAGAAGATGGGGGTGAGAGTATTAATGCCGTAAGAGTTGCCAGGCAGATGGTAGAGTGGATGATTAAGGAAGGGCTAATCTAGGTTTAATCTAGATTTAATGTCTCCGTATAATAATCCATTATGCAAATCGTATCTAGGAGGGAGATTCCATCTTTGCTGCTTGAAGCGGTTCCAAGACTAAATCAGTTATATTTCATCGGTAATAAAGACTTGTTGAGAGGGCTGTGTATAACCATAGTTGGCACTAGGGATATTACAGAATATGGAGAGCTTGTTATAAAGGAGCTCTTAAACAAGGAGTTGACCAATTACAATATTTCTATAGTTAGTGGTCTAGCCAGAGGTGTGGATGCTTACGTTCATAAGACTTGTCTCGGAAGAGGAATTAAGACAATTGCAATAGTTCCAGGGGCTATAAATAGTGCAATCCCTCAATCAAACAGAAAAATATTTCAACAGATCAAAAACGAGGGTCTCGTTATTGCAGAATACCCAGAAGGAGTTGTTTTAAGGAAAGAGATGTTTATTCTAAGAAATAGGCTCTTGGCAGGGATATCCCCACTAACTATCGTTATTCAGGCGGGACAGAAGAGTGGCTCCTTAATAACTGCAAGTATGGCTCTAAATTACAATAGAGAACTCTATGTAGTTCCTGGAGATATAAACAGTGAATTCTCTAAGGGTTGTAATTCCCTTGCTAAGCAAGGAGCTGGCATAATAACAAGCTTTGATGACCTTAGGGAGTTACTCGGAATTATTAATAACCAGCTAACAATAAAATGTACACACCTTGTGCAAGGAAAATGAACAAATTTGACAACTCTAAGAGAATTAATGTATTTTGAACCTATGGCAAATAAAACTTATAAAAATTTACTAATAGTGGAGTCTCCCTCCAAAGCCAAGACAATAAACAAGTATTTGGGGAAAGATTTTAAAGTTATGGCTACAGTGGGTCATATAACAGATCTTCCTAAGAGTAAACTCGGTGTGGATGTAGAAAAGAACTATGAACCACAACTAGAGACAATTTATGGCAAAGGAAAGATTGTTAAGGAGCTTAAAAAAGCAATTCCTAAAGATGGCCATGTCTATTTAGCAATGGACCCGGATAGAGAAGGAGAAGCTATTGCTTACCACACGTCTACGGAATTGAGCCTTAAAAATCCCAAAAGAGTAGTATTTCACGAAATAACTGAAGAAGCGGTCAGGGAGGCAGTAGCAAAGCCGGAGAAAATCAACTTAAATATGGTTGAAGCTCAAAAGGCAAGAAGAGTTCTAGATAGGTTAGTAGGGTACAAACTTTCCGAACTTATATGGAAGAAGATTTGGTATGGTCTCTCTGCAGGGAGAGTCCAGTCTGTTGCTTTGAGGTTGGTTGTTGAAAAAGAAGAAGAGAGGGAAGCATTTCAAGAGGAGGAATTTTGGGAAGTATCGGTAAGATTAAAAGATTCTGATGAGAACGTGGTGGTGGCTAAACTTTCCACCAAGGACAATGTGAAATATATCCCTAGGAATGAACAAGAAGTTAAGGATATCCAGGGGGGTATAGGAGACAGCAGATTTTTAGTGAAAGAAGTCACAACAAACAAGAAGAGTAGGCATGCATATCCACCATTTACGACTTCAACCCTCCAGCAGACAGCGAATACAATCTTAGGATACACATCTAAGCGAACGATGGGTATTGCACAGGCTCTGTATCAATCAGGTTATATCACATACATGCGTACAGACTCTGTTTACTTAGCTAAAAAGGCTATAAATCAGATCAGAAAGCTTGTTGAAGATAAATATGGAAAAGAATACATTCCTGAAAAACCCAATTATTACAAGAATAAAGCTAAAAATGCTCAGGAGGCACACGAGGCCATAAGGCCTACAGATTTTTCTTTAGATTTTTCTAAGATTGAGAAGGAGCATGGTAAGGCCGCAGTTAAGCTTTATGAACTAATCTGGAAGCGTGCGGTCTCTAGTCAGATGAGTAATAAAGAAGTAGAAGCTTTGAAGGTTTCCTTGAGACCAAAAGATTTAAATAAACCAGAGTATATCTTTACTCTAGGTGGAGAAAGAACGCTATTTGATGGTTTCAGAAAAGTATTAGGTTCGAAGAAAGATGCGGATGATTTGCAGGAGATTGCCCAGTTGAAAGAAGGAGATGAGCTAGAAAAGTTAGAGTTTGTAAATGAGCAGAAATTCACTCAACCTCCTGCCAGATATACTGAAGCTTCCCTAATTAAAAAACTTGAAGCACTCGGAATTGGAAGACCTTCTACATATTCCTCGATAATTTCTACCATTCGAGGTAGAGGGTATGTTGAATTTGAAGCAAGAGCAATACTTCCTACAGATATTGGTAGAGTAGTTACTAATTTCTTGCGAGGTAATTTCAAAAGATTGGTAGATTACAAATATACTGCCAAAGTGGAGAATGAATTGGATGATATTGCTTTAGGAAAGAAGGAGTATGTTCCTGTTATAGATGAGGAATATAAATCTCTAGTGCAGAACATTAAGAAGGCAGACAAAGAAGTTAATAAAGAGGATGTTGTTATATTAGGCAAATCTGACGAGAAGTGCCCTGAATGTAAAGGAGAGATGGTCGTTAGAATAGGTAGGTATGGTAAATTCTTAAGTTGTGCAAAATTCCCAGAGTGTAAGGGAATGAAAGATCTTAGTGGGGGGGAAGAGAATCTTAACTATGACAAATACTTTAAGCCAGAAAAGTGTCCAGAGTGTGGTGCAAAGATGGTTTTAAAGAATGGTAGATATGGGAAATTCTGGGCATGTGAGAAATATCCAGAGTGTAAGGGAATAATATCTCTTCTTCTAAATGAAAAGTGTCCGGAGTGTGGTAATCATCTAGTTGAAAGAAGAAGTAAGTGGGGTAAGACTTTTATTGGATGTAGCAATTATCCAGACTGTACATACATAAAGAAGAGTAAGAAGAAGGCTAAATCTAAGAAGAAAAGTTAATATCTTGTTAACAACTATCTCTTAAGATGGCTATATGCTTCCTAGGGAGAAATATATAGAGAAGGGGATAGATAACCTCAGTGATCAGGATCTAATTGCCATAATAGTTGGGACAGGGACGAGAGGGAAAGACTTTATGAGTGTCTCAAGAAGTGTTGTTATTAGGATGAGGAGACTCGTTAAGAGTGGGAGGGATATTAGTATCCAAGATATTACTGAAGTAGATGGTGTAGGGATTGTTACAGCGATGAGAATTCTCTCTGGTATTGAACTGGGTAAAAGGTTGTATGGTCCTGAAACTAATGAAAGAAGTGTAGTCAGGAACTCCCAGGAGGCATATACAGCCCTTAGGGATATAGGGAACAGGAAGCAGGAGCATATAGTTGCCCTTTTTCTTAATTCTCGGTTTGAAGTCTTAGAGAGAAGGGTTATCTGCATAGGTAGCTTAGATGGAGTTAATGTCTTACCGAGGGATATAATAATCCCAGCTTTAGAGCTCAATGCTAGTAGTGTGGTAATAGCCCACAATCATCCTTCAGGGGATCCTTCTCCTAGCCATGAAGATATCCTTATTACAAAAAGAATACAGGAGGGTTTAGAATTAGTGGGCTTAAATCTACTCGATCATATTGTAGTAACCAATGACTCCTGGAGGAGG
>CAYRDH010000042.1:0-5202 GCA_964423025.1 uncultured Candidatus Saccharibacteria bacterium
CAATATTAATGATATAATCACATATGCAAAAATTCTTTATTAGACACAAACTCTCCCTAGGAGACATAACAAACCTCTCTGACTCAGACAGCGAGCACATAATAAAAGAAAAACTCTATGAAATAGAGGATGTTATTAAAGTCCAAACATATGAAAGAGAATTCCTCGCACAGATAACAGACATAACCAAGGGGACTGTAGAGATAGAGATAGTCGAAGACCAAGGAGAAAGAGAAAATGAATATACCCCTAGCATTACAATTATCCAATCATTGAGTAATGAAACAAAATTTAATTATTTCATAGAAAAAAGCGTAGAGATTGGTATAGAGAAAATAATCCCTATACAATCTAAATACTCTTTAAAAACAAAAGCCAAGGCTATTAGAGACACCGGTTACTGGAACAAACTAGTAAAAGACGCTGTTGAACAATCTAGAAATGTATTCCCTACAATAATAGAAAGACCAATAAGGATAAATGAATTAGACAAGGATGATTTCACAGGTATAAAAATTTGTCTAAGTACAGAATCCACAAGCACAGAACCTAAATACCTAAATGAAATCCTAAAGGATAAAGATCTCTCCCAACCTATATACATTGCCATAGGCCCAGAGAAAGGATGGAGTTCTTCAGATATAAATATTTTTAAGGACCTAGATTTTGAATTTGTTAAACTAAAGGGCAACATATTAAGAACAGAAACTACTGGATTAGTAATAGGAAGTATAATTAAATATCTTAAAGGAGAGATATAGCCATGAAAAGTAAAAGATCCAACTACAAAAAGCCAAGAAGAAGTAAACACTCCTACAGCAAGCCAAAAGAAAAAAGAGAATTTTACACAAAAGAAAATATCTTCGTTTCTAGAATGGCTAGTATATTACTTCTACCTAAGGATAAGATTGTTCCCCTATTCTCTCAAAGAGCAAAGACAACCATTAGACTTAATCCTTTAAAGGGTGATGTTAAAAAAACAAAAAACTCCCTAATTAGAAAGGGCTATGACTTAGAACAGATACCTTGGGAAGAAAACACTTATTTCGTCCTCAACAAGGATAAAAACGAAGTGTCACAAAGTAGAGAGTATGAGGAAGGAAAATTCTACATACAGAATCTCTCCAGTATCCTAGCTTCTGTCTTACTAGAACCAGAGAAAGATGAAAAGATATTAGATATGTGTGCAGCACCAGGAAGTAAGACAACACATCTTGCCGCACTTACAAACAACAAGGCAGAGATTATTGCTAACGATTCAGAGATCTCTAGAGTTAATTCTCTAAACAGAGTCGTTGAGCAATTTGGAGTAAAAAATTGCAAGGCTACTCTTAGCGATGGTGAGGACTTTGGTAAAAAATATCCAGTTAGCTTCGAGAAAGTATTATTAGACGCTCCATGTAGTGGAGAGGGAATGATATATATGAGGGGGCCTAAGCCTTTGAGATTTTGGAGTATACAGAAGGTAAATAGGTATTCACAGATACAAAGAAGATTGATAGAGAGTGCATTCCTAAGTTTAAACCACGGAGGGACAATGATTTACTCAACATGCACATTAGAACCAGAAGAAAATGAAGGAGTTGTTACCTATCTTTTAGAAAAATATCCAAACGCAAGAATTGAGGAGATTGATTTACATCCAAGCATAAAGCATGAGAAAGGAATAACAAAATGGAGTGGTAACAAGTACCACCCCGATGTTAAAAAGACTGTACGTATAACTCCATCTAGTGAAATGATGGGCTTTTATATTGCTAAGATCTTTAAGGAATAACCTTAAGGTCTTAAAGTTCCTCCAAATACCTGCCATGCAAGTAATGATTTAGCAACAAGACTGAGAATAATGTAAACCTTTTCTCCATATAGATAGTCCTTCCAAGGACCAACCTTCTTGTATTGCAAAATCATATTAATAGCAAAACTGTTGAAGAATAAGAATATACTTACATATATCCAATAAACAAAGTCAGGAATATTTCCTCCACCAAATTCTGTAGCACCGTAAACATAAATACCAAACACTATCCAAGGAACAATTCCAGCTATACAACCAAGAATATATGTTAACCAATTAACCTCTTTCTTCTGACTATTGTGAACCTCCATTGCTAATCCTAATAGGTTCATTAATGCATCAAGACTGAAAATCATAACAAGACTTGAAAGATCGTATATCCCTGTAAGGAAACTAATTGCTAACATCATTACACTTGCACTCAATGCATACTCAAACCATCTAACTTTGTTAATACCAAGTAGAAGATTCTTCTCATACTTCTTTCTATATACTGTGGAAATAAAGAAGTGAGCGAAGGAAGACATAAAGAAAAATATTGCTACAAACCATGCGATATTAACCTCTGTAATCTGCTCTGTTGCAGGTAATAAGCTCTGAGTCTGAGTATCAAAGCGAAGGTAATTTATAGTGATAGGGACAATACCCTTGTCAGGGTCACTTATTAATAGCACTGCAATACCCTGAATTGCATGCAAGAATCCCATCACAAGGTTGAAGATTCTGAGATTTTTTAAATTCTTCATCGACTCTATACGTAATAAATTTATTTGTTAAATATATTACCATAGAAAATTTGGATTAGAAAAGAGAACCCCTCCCAAAAGGGAGGGGTTAAGTATCTAGGCTTAAGAAGAAAGGATTATTTCTCTATCCCTTTTCTACTTAATTTTATCTTTCCTTGGCTATCTATTCCAATAACCTTGACCTTGATAATCTCTCCTTCGTTAACAAATTTTCTTACGTCTTTAACAAATTCGTCTGAAAGTTCCGAGACATGAAGAAGTCCTGCAACTCCAGGAGCGAGATCTACAAAAGCTCCGTAGTTCATTATTGAAGCAACTTTACCTTCATAAATTTCTCCTATCTCTGCTTGGAAGTCATATCCCGAGATTAGCTTCTCGGCTTTATCTATAGACTCTTGTGAGGAACTATATATGTTTACAGTTCCATCCTCTTCTATCTCTACTTCCGCACCTGTTCTTTCGGATATCTCCCTGATGTTCTTTCCTCCTGGGCCAATAATTTCACCTATTTTGTCCTTAGGAACTTTAACCTGAACAACTCTAGGAGCGTGAGCTGACATATCTTTCCTTGGTTCAGAGATTGCCTCTGCCATCTTGTCTAAGATTTTTAATCTTGCCTCTTTTGATTGTGCGAATGTCTGCTTTACAATGTCCATACTTAAACCTTTTGTCTTGGTATCCATCTGGACAGCTGTAACACCATCTCTAGTTCCGATGACCTTAAAGTCCATATCTCCGTAGAAATCTTCTACTCCCTGCATATCTGTTAGGACTTTGAAGCTTCCATCTTCGTCGGTTACAAGTCCACATGCAATTCCTGCTACAGACTTCTTAATTGGAACACCTGCTGCCATCAATGCCATAGTTGAACCACAAGCTGAAGCCATAGAGCTTGAACCGTTTTCACCCTGGATTTCACTCATTATAACCATTGTGTATGGGAACTCTTCCTCTGAAGGAATAACTGGAATTAATCCCTTCTCTGCTAATTTACCGTGACCGATTGCTCTCCTACTTGGGATTAATCTTGGTCTATATGCTTCACCATATGAGAATGGTAGGTCGTTATAGAAGTGCATATATCGCTCCTCTCTCTCTCCCTCCATATCGTCAACCAATTTAACATCTCTTAGGCTACCTAATGTAGCAATTGTTAATACCTGGGTAACTCCTCTGGTAAATAATGCTGAACCATGAACCCTAGGAAGAAGGTCTGTCTCTACATACATCTCTCTAATTTCTTCTATATCTCTTCCGTCTGCTCTTACATTATCTTTAATTACTAATTTCCTTAAAGCTTTCTTAAGAAGCAAGTCATAAGCCTCATCTAAAGAAGATTTAGAATATTTCCCTTCAAATTTTTCATGCAATTCCTTCTTTGTTGCATTATGTGTAGCTGATTCTGCATCTTTAAGATTCTTCTCTATTCTCTCTTCTCCCAAGAATTCTTTTACTTTGTCGATGACCTCTTGATCTAAAGCCATAGATTCGTAAGTTTTGTCCTTAGGCTCTAATTGCTTGAGGAATTTATTCTGTTCATCTATCCATGCTTGGATATACTCCAGGGATTTTTCCATTCCCTTAATTATTAGATCTTCCTCAACGTCGTGGCATCCACCATCTATCATTGAGAATGTCTTACCATCTCCAGCGACTACATAGTCCATACTCTCCTCTGGAGTTGTCTTGTCCATAGTTTTAAGGATGTTTGCTATCTCTCCATCTTTCACTCCGATTCTTACTCCTCCAATAGGTCCTTCAAATGGAGCTGTTGAATTCATAAGTGCAACTGAGACTGCGTTCAATGCCAATATTAGAGGATCATTTTCCTCGTCATATGACATAACTGTAACGATTATACTGACCTCGTTCTTATAATCCTTAGGGAATAAAGGTCTTATTGCTCTATCTATCATCCTGGCTCTTAAAACAGCATCGTCTGTTGGGAATCTCTCCCTTTTTACGAACCTAGAACCACTGATCTTTCCAGAAGCATAAAACTTCTCTATATATTCCACTGAAAGAGGAAAATAATCTAACTCTCCAGAAGCTTTCTGTGAGTTAACATTAACTGTAATTACAGTATCCCCCATTCTTGCAAGAATAGAAGATTCTGACCTGAGAGCCAATTTCCCTGTTTCAAAGGAACACTTCCTCCCATCTATTTCAAACTCGTGTTTGATTTCTTTAAACATATTATTTAATTATTTAATTTAGTTACATAGATAATCTAGACGTAAGTATAGACAAATCTATTTAAAATGGAAAGTTTTTACAAAGAAAGAGGGTTGAATTATATCTTCAACTTTTTGGCGAGCTCTTTATGCCTCTCTGGTTCGTTGTTTTTTAAATATTGTATCAATCTTCTCCTCTTGCCTACCATATTCAAAAGACCCCTTCTAGAGTGGTTATCTTTTTTGTGTTGCTTGAGATGCTCACTTAACTCTTCTATCTGTTTTGTAAGTAAAGCAATTTGGACCTCTGGAGATCCTGTATCGCCTTCGTGTAGTGCGAACTTTTCAACTATTTCTTCTTTTTGATCCTTTGTTAGTGACATATCATTATAGATTAGCATTATATATTTACATTATCAAGAGAAATTCCTCGACAAAAACAGCGATAATTTTATAATTTTATAGGCCTTCTGTCAAGCTATAT
>CAYRDH010000043.1:0-4956 GCA_964423025.1 uncultured Candidatus Saccharibacteria bacterium
ATTAGTTACCTAAGATTCTGTTTTAACCTTAAAGATGAACTAAGTATAGATAGAATAATAAATACCCCTACGCGAAAGATTGGTCTCAAATCTCTTGCCAATTTACATGAGTTATCTAAGGAAGCAGGTTGTACTTTAGGAGAATTTCTTGTCTCCGCCTATCTTGTTTCAAGTTCTAATACAGGAGAGATTTTAGATAGTAAATTTAGTGATTCCTTATTAAACAGAGTGACCACATTAAAGGATGAATGGGGTAAATACACAAAAGTAATAAATCTGTTTGGAAGGATGTATCTTTTTGCTAAAGGAAAGACCTTATTAGAGTTAATAGACTACATTCTTCAGGAGACAAAATATGTAGAATGGTTTGATGATCGTACAGAACAGGCTGAAATGAAGAAGGAGAATATTGGAGAACTTAAGAGTGTTGCACATTCCTATTCTGAGAAATACGGAGAGAAGAGTTTAGAGATGTTTTTAAATGAGATAAATCTTATCGAGCAAGAGCAGGAAAAGAACCAAGATGGTAGTGGGAATTATGTAAACCTTATGACTTTACACTCCTCTAAAGGTTTAGAGTTTGATTATGTCTTTATGATAGGTATGGAGGAAGGATTATTGCCACACTCAAGATCATTTATGGAAGAAGATGAAATGGAGGAGGAGAGGAGGCTTTGTTATGTTGGAATTACCAGGGCTAAACAGAAGTTATTTATGACCTTCGCAGAAAGAAGACAGACCAGAGAGGGATATACCTCTCAAATACCATCGAGATTCCTAGGGGAAATACCTCAAGAGATTTGTGATTATTATAGTAACGCGGACTACCATACAGACAGTTACTGAAGCCAGCTCAGTTCACCATAGGTGTTTTTATATCTTCTATGACATGCAGGCCACATTTGATTTGGATTAGCCCCTTCTCTTAATTTCTGTAGCGTCCTTTTAATCTGTGCTTCTCCATCAAAGATATTATCATTGGGATATTGCTTATACCAAAGACAGGGGTTCCATTGGAACAAACCTTTATAGAAAGATTTGTTGCTTTCTGCATTACATCCAGATTCGCAATACATTATAAATTTAAGCCAAGTCTTCTCTTCTGTAGTTGCATTAATACTGTTGTTTATATATGTCTCCCAGTGTCCACAATCATAACCTCTCTGTGGGACAGAATCTGGAAGATCCTGGGGTCCCCTTATTACTATAATCTGTGGCCTTGGCTCTCTCTCGATTGTCTCGTCAACAATCTCTTCTGCAATAAGCATATCTCCCTTGTAAGTCCTTTTAATTCTCTGAGACATAACTCCCAGGACACCTTCCTGTTCGATAATCTCTTGTGCAAGACTTCTACATAGTATCTCTCCATTTAAGATTGTTTTGTAGGGGATTTCTAAAAGGATTTCATCTATTGTTGTCTTATATGTGTAGACTTGTATGTATGCACCGTCATATAGATGAGAGATGGGAGAAGTGGAAACAATTCTATTTCTGTTGCTAACAGAATAACCAGAATCTATTAAGGCTGTTACTGGAGACTGGGAGCGAGAAAAGAATTTTTTTATCTCTCCATCATAATTAACAGTGACAAACTTTATACTGTTGTCTCCCAGGGCTTCCTCGGAACTAACGCCATATACCTTGTAGACCTTCTCCGGTAATTCTACATAAGCATAACTCTCTGGGTGTAAGTTGTATAAACCGAAGAGAATAAGTATAAAGATTTTTAGTACTAATAGTCCCCTTAAAATGGGCCTTGTTTTCATAAGTAGGATATTCTATCACATATACAAAATTTGTTGACATAGATTGCCTACACGAATATATTAAAGTAGTATTAGGCAAATACTGAATATGAAAAACAATATAAAAAAATACATCCCCTGGATAATACTAGTTCTCCTAGTCGCCTCTCTTGGTACTTGGTACTACCTAAGTAGGAGAGTAAGCGAGGAGCAGTTATCTCAGTACGAATCCAAAATAGGAGAGGCTTTAGATTATGAGGAGTCTAGAGATTTCTCTATGGCTATGAAAAGATATTATGAAGCTGCTGAGATCGTTCCTAAGAGGGTGGAGGCCTATGATGGAATAATCTCTGTCCTTATTGAGAAAGATAAGCTAGATGATGCAGAGGAAGTTATTAAGCAGTCAGCCAAACCCCTGAGCAATGATGACAGGTCCAGTCTTTATAAGAAAGTAGGAGATGAATACTATTCAAGGAAGCTCTTTGACAAGGCCTATGAGATGTACGATGCAGGTTCTTTCTTGGGAGTTAGTAACCCTGGATTGGAACTAATGCTAGGGAAAACATATCTGAATCTAGGAGAGGTTAGTGATGCTCGAGGTAAGCTCAGTCAATCTGGGTATATAGGTAAAGAGTTAGAAGAGGCCAATCTCCTCTTAGCATACATAGATGCTATAGATAACACAGATAAAGCAAAGAGTACCCTTAACTCATTAACTAATTCAGATGAGATGGAAATCTATTATGAGGAATTTAGAGAGACATTAGAGGATTTAGATGATGACAAGAAATTTAATGCAACAAAACTTGCCAGAGTTTATATAAACAATGGTTACCCATACTTGGCAATTCTAGTTTTAGAACCCCAAAGGGAGGAAATAGGGGAATATTTAGAGGGTTTATACTTTTTAGGTAGAGCATATTATGATTATGGAGATTATTCCAAGTCTATAGAGACACTAGACGGAGCACTTACACTAGGGGGAATGGAAGGAGAAATTTTCTGGGTAAAGGGTAGGGCATATGCTTTCACAAATAATTTGGAGAATGCAATTAATAGTTATGACTCTGCAGTAGGATACTATTCGGGAGAAAGCTCAGCTGCTCTTGTTGAGGAATATTTTAATTTCCTTGTAGAGAATAACCAACTATTAAAGGCAGAAGGGTTAGTAAAAAGTTTACTTATCGCATTTCCAGATGAGGTGTACTTAAACCTGTTGGCGGTGGAACTCAATTATATTCTTGACGAGGGAGCTAAAGTAGAATTCTATCTTGATAACCTAGAAGAACTGAGAGAAGAGGTTACATTTGTAAGAAATGACGAGAAGGATTTCCTAAGATGGAGAATAGCAACACTAATAGATAGATATGAGAGGAGTGTGGGGGATGATTCAGAAGGAGGGGAAATGGTCGATATAGAGAGATATATGGACGAACTTTTCGAATTAGATAGGTATAGTCCTTACTACAGATATTTCTTAGGGAAGATACAAATTATAGAAGGAGAAGAGGAAATGGCAATTCAATCTTTAGAACAAGCGATAGAATATGACTTAGATTATTCCGTCACGGATGACTCTCTAAAATTGTTGTCTTCTCTTAGATAGTTCTGCTATAATCGCAACTGCGAAGGTTTCAATTCCCCTTCCTGTGTAATAAATTTTAGGTAAATATTATGGACAAGAGCACATACAATGTAAAAATGCCTTTAGACAAGGTCAGAAATATAGGGATTATTGCCCATATTGATGCTGGTAAAACAACCACAACTGAGAGATTACTTTACTTTACTGGTCAAGTACATAAGATTGGAGAAGTGCACGAAGGTGCTGCTACTACCGACTTTATGGAACAAGAGCAGGAGAGAGGTATAACAATCATGTCCGCTGCAGTTACATGCTTCTGGGATTATGATGATGAAAGATACAGAATCAACATCATAGATACTCCAGGACACGTAGACTTTACTGCAGAAGTAGAGAGATCTCTTAGAGTTTTAGACGGTGCAGTTGTAATCTTTGACGGAAGAAAAGGAGTAGAACCACAATCTGAAACTGTTTGGAGACAAGCAAATAAGTATGGCGTTCCTAGAATCTGTTTTATGAATAAGATCAATCTTATTGGTGGAGACTTCGAGAAGAGCTTTGCAACAATAAAGAATAGGTTAAGTAAAAATGCTGTTGCTGTAACATTCCCAATAGGAAAAGAGCAGGAACTTCATGGTTATGTAGATCTTGTTAAGATGCAGGCATATGAATATAAGAGTATTAACACACCAGACTTAATAGAAATAGATATCCCTGAGGATATTAAAGGCACAGTAGAAGAACTCAGAAAAGAACTAGTAGAGGTTCTCGCAGAGCAAGAGGATTCCCTAATGGAGAAATATTTTGCAGGAGAAGAACTTCCTGTCCAAGAGCTTTATGATGCTCTAAGAAAAGGAACACTTGCAGGAGAAATATTCCCTGTATTAGGAGGAGACTCAAGAACAGCAATGGCAAAGACATTGCTAGACTATATAACAATGTGTCTTCCATCCCCAGTAGATGTCCCTGCTATTAAGGGTATTGATCCAAAGTCACATGAGCCAATGGTAAGAAAAGCAGAGGAATCTGAACCTTTCTCCGCATTGGTCTTTAAGATTGTAAATGACCCACACATTGGAAACCTATCATACTTCAGAGTTTACTCTGGAAAGATAGAGTCCGGTTCCTATGTTTTAAATTCCACAAAAGGGATAAAAGAGAGGGTTAGTAGATTAATCTTAATGCATGCAGATGATAGGGAAGAAGTAGACGCCCTAAGGGTTGGAGATATTGGAGCAATAGTCGGACTAAAGGACTCCACAACTGGAGATACCCTATGTGATGAAGATAATCCAATAATACTTGAGAAGATTACATTCGCAGAGCCAGTTGTTTCTCAGGCTATCGAACCTGCAACTAAGTCAGATGAAGAAAAAATGTCAGAAGCGCTTGGAAGACTCGTAAGAGAGGATCCAACTTTCCATGTGAGTACGAATCAGGAAACAGGACAGACAATTATTCAAGGAATGGGTGAATTACACTTAGAGATAATGGTAGACAGAATGAAGAGAGAATTTGGAGTCGTTGCCAATGTAGGTAAGCCACAGGTTGCATATAGAGAAACGATCAAGAGAGTTGTTGAACAAGCAGAAGGTAAATACATTAAGCAATCTGGTGGTAAAGGTC
>CAYRDH010000044.1:0-4617 GCA_964423025.1 uncultured Candidatus Saccharibacteria bacterium
AGAAAACATACCGCTATTAACGGTATGTTTCTGATAACTCTTCTTTAGAAAATTATATTACCAAAGAAGCTCTCTTACCTTGACGCTTGTTACCTGCATCAATGGATTTGTTTCCATCCTTATGGTTCCTCTTCTTTCTTCATCTTCTTTTGCGAAATCAATTTCGCCTGCAATATACCCTTCCATTGGTTCCTCAGAAGACCTAGCTGTTATTTCCCACCCTTCTTCTTCTAAAGCGGTCACATACCAATCCATTATTTCTTCTACAGTAGAGTCTATTTCAATGGTTACGTCTATGGAGTAGTCATCATAAGAAGAACCTGTTACTATTCCGCCTGGTAGTGGAATATCCTCTGAAAATTCTTCTGTTACCATATCTGCTTCTTCCAAATTTCCATCTACACTCTCTTCTGTGCTTTTCTTCATTTGCCATGTCTCATCACCGTCTTCATCCTCTGTAAATTCGTAATCTTCTGAAACTTCCTCTACCCATTCTTGTCCTTGTTCTAAAGTCTCTGAACCTAATTTAACAAGTCCTTTAAGCACAAAGAAAACAACTGCACCCCCAATTGCCAAGAGAACAACTATCCCTATCCCGATGTATAGGAATATTTTATTCTTTTTCTTTGGCTCTGGTTGTGGAGTGTTTTGTTGTGTGTTTACCACTCCCTCTTTGTTGGCTTCTGCCATATTAAATATATTTATAATTTAATTAGATAGAAAATCCTATCGTAATAATATTTTTACATTATCTCTGTTTTGTGTCAAATTGGGGGATAAGGAATTTGTAATGGAGCGAGAGACGGGGCTCGAACCCGCGACCTTCTGCTTGGGAAGCAGACATTCTACCAGCTGAACTACTCTCGCTTACATGCATATTTTACTAAGAAAAGGGGACTATATCCAGTCCCCTTGTTTAAGCAAATGAAGAAATTAGATGGTTATTTTGCTACTTCTCTTTTTACCATCTCCCAGTCACCACTTAACTGCTCTCCTAATTGTTTAGCAGCAGAAGATGTGACTTTTGCATCTCTCTTGAATTCGTCTACAACTTCAGCGACGATTCTTTTGTATTTACCTTCGTCTATTTTCTCTCCAGCCTTTTTAACTTGTTCAATCTTTTTTTCAACTTCGGCTCTAGCTTTTTCGTAGGTATCTACCGCTTTCTCTTTTAGATCTACGGCAAGCTTTTTAATATCTTCCCTTGTTTCTTCTCCAGACTTTGGAGCTAAGAGAATACCTGCAATGGCACCACCTAGGGCACCTACAATTAAACCTTTAAAGAAGGACTCTGTACTGTTATTTGACATATAAAAAATATACTAAATTTATATATCTTCATCTTAGTATATATCTAGAAATCTGTCCAATTAAAACTTGAAAAGCTTTAGTATAAAGTAGACTAGAATAATAAAGAAACTAGGTATTAATATTGCTCCTAAGACTTCCCAGAAAGTTCTCTGAGGAACAATAATTTCCTCTTGGATGGTTTCTTCTTCAGTACTTTCCTGATCTAGCTCTACTTCCTCGCTGTCTACAATATCTCCTTCCCCGGGGGCTGAGGTTCTACCGTCTTCAAATTCTACTATTTCAACATCTTCTGGGACTTCAAAGTCTTCTTCGCTTTGTCCAAAAGAAAGTGAAAAAGAGGTAAAGAGAAGTATGAATGCCAGTGTTAGTTGCGATAATTTTTTCATAGGTATATGGTAGCATATATAGTCATGATATATCCAGATACAAAATTAGAAGAGAGGTTGTGGTCAGAAGGCTACAATCTTGTTTTAGGTTTAGACGAAGCTGGTAGGGGTCCTTTAGCTGGGCCTGTTGTTGCAGGGGGTGTTGTTATTACTAAAGAGAGTGAGATTATTCCAACGGTAAGAGATAGTAAGAAGATGACGGAGAAGCAAAGGAACGAAGCTTTTGAAAAGATAAAGGAATCTGTTCTTGCTTATGGTGTTGGTATAGTGGGTCCTGCAGAGATAGATAGTATTGGGATACAGGAGGCTGTGTTAAAGGCGATGGTTACTGTTCTTGAGGTTATTGAGGCGAAGTTCAATAGGAGGATAGATTATATTATTGGAGATGGGACTAATATTCTAAGTATTCCAAGGTACAGGATGGACAAGATTAAACAAGGAGATTTAAATCATTATTCAATAGCGGCAGGGTCTGTTTTGGCAAAGGTTACGAGGGATAGAATAATGAGGAAATATCATGAAAAATATCCAAAGTACGGTTTTGACACTCATGTGGGTTATGGTACTAAGAAGCATATAGATGCAATAAAGGCCCTTGGTGTAACAGAAATACACAGGAAGAGTTTTGCTCCTATTAATAAGCTTTAAACCTGCTTTCTTCCCCATAATTTTGTCAAATTGTGTTAAAATAGGCTATGGAAAAAGCTTCTTTAGAAAAGAAATCCCAAGAATTATCAGATGTGGTGGATGAGGAAGGTAGAGTTGTTGGTCAAGCTACTAGAGAGATGTGCCACAGTAATCCAGAATTATTACATCCTACGGTACATTTCACACTTGTAGATCTAAAGAATAGGGCAGTTTTACTCTCCGTAAGGAACAGGGATCAGGAATATGATGGAGGTATGGTTACGTTCTTTGGTGAGCATATGTTTTCAGGGGAGAGTACAAACTTAGCTCTTATTCGGGGAGTAGAGGAAGAATTAGGTTTTAGACCAGTAGGCTTTTTGTCTTTAGGAACAAAAATATTCAGATATGGTAGCCAGAGAGAACTAGCTACTTTTTATTTGGTAGCTTACAGGGGAGAAGAATTAAACTTCGATGTTGATGAAATAGAGAGTTTAGAGTGGGTCCCATTAGAAGCAGTGAAAGAATATGATGATAATGTTGGGGAAATAACTAAATATTGGATAGACAGATTTGACTGGGAGAAGCTCTCCTACTAATTTTATTCATGTTATACTTCCCGTTAATGGAAAATAATCATTTGGAACAAGGCCATTTTGAAGCAGAAGATAACAGCCTAGAAGCTAAGAATAACCAGTATGTAGAAGAACTTCTTCAGGAATATCCACGAACTATCAAGGAACTAATTCTTAAAGACGGTAGTAAATCAGCTGTCTTATACAACGATGCTTTGATTCGCCCAGAGGATAAAGAGGTTCTACCACCCTATGAATATTTTGTTTTTTCTAAATACGGTTTAACCCAATTTAGATCTTCTACTAAGAACTTTTTAGGTTGGACTATTACTACTAATGCAATATCTGCCCTTATAGAGTTAAGTAATGGTCAAGAGGTTGAAAACTTAGTCGTATCTGAATGGAAGAGATGGAAAAGGAATAGGATAAATAAAGGCCTTATGCCTCTTAAGATGGTATTGAGATCTGTTACTGTTACAGGAATACATCAAGATGAAGGTATAGAGGATTTCTATGAGAATATACTAACAAAATTGAATCTATTACCTTAATACAAAAATATCCCATAGTTTGGTATAATCTGCCTTAAGTAAGTTAATAAATGGTTAATGTATTAACCTTTTTACTTATTACTTGTTCTTTACAAAATAAAACTAACTAGATACGCAGAAACGGAGGAATGAATGGCATTGCAGATGGGAAGGCAGGATTATGTGGAATTTACAAGGCTGTATGAAGGTAAGCGGGTCGAAGTTGAAGGCTTAAAAGGAAATCTTTTTGTTTCGCTTACAGAGGATGCTAAGGAGATTTCTGTTGCAGTTGTTGGTCCGAAGACTCGTGTTGAGCAGGTGGTTATTGAGGAGCAGGGAGACAGTTTGTTGATTGTTCAATCTTCAATAGACCCTCTCTTTCCAAATCCGCCTGTAATTGCGATTACACCGGATGGTAAGTTTACGACAGAGGCTGTTGTGACAATCACTATGCCTCTGGGAACATTTATTGTCCTGGACGATGTCAAAGGTTTTGTCAGAATTAAGTATGGCGAAACAGATGTTTTATCTTTTTCTAACTAGTTTCGAAAGAATGGAGGAATGATGCCTTTACCAATGGCAAAGCAGGAATATTTGGAAGTGAGCACTAGTGTGCCCAGTGATTATACAGTCAAGGTTATTAATATCGATGCAGACCTGTTCATCTTCATAGATGACTCCTACCGCGAAATTCATGCTGAGATTGTAGGGCCTGAATCGTGTGTGAAAGAGATCTGTGTGGATGAAGGTGACAGATTCAAGAGGATTTTGAAACTATCAAAAAATTGGCAGGAAGATCTGTTTTTTGTTCGACCAATCAGCACTTGCCCCCTAGGGAATATTTACACCAGAGCAATTGTCACATTTTATGTTCCAAGAGGGACAGTTATTAATGTAGAGAAGCTGGGTGGGCAGATTATTGTAAATGATTATGACGGTCAGGTGGTAATCTCTAAATAGTTTTATTGTAGGACAAGGATCGCCTAGGGTTTATGTATGTGGGTATGCTCCCCGCGTTAGTACATTTATCCTAGGCTTTTCTTTTTTGGTAAGATATTTTTGTCTTGTAATACCTAAAATATTAGTAGTATAATAGCGAGTCTTTTAGAGATATGTGGGGCGCTAGCTCATCCGGTTAGAGCAACTGCCTTTTAAGCAGTAGGTGCTGGGTTCGAGTCCCAGGCGCCTCAC
>CAYRDH010000045.1:0-4601 GCA_964423025.1 uncultured Candidatus Saccharibacteria bacterium
TTTAATACCAGGAGATATGGCAATAGGGATGGGATTAATAGATGATATTTTTGTATTAATTTCTACAAGTGGGTACCTTTTAATAAGGTTTTTAATTAAGAACAAAGAGGATAGATAAACTTTTTAATTTAGGCTTATTATATGGGTATGAATGATACTCAAAAAGATTTTATTATAAATAAAGTAATAAAGAAGTTTCTAAATGTAAATAAAACATTGAAATTAGGAGATTATAAAATACTTGGTTATGATGAATATCTTCAGAGGTTTGAATTAGATGGGACTAATTATGTGCTGTTTTTTGCTGATTATATAGGGGATGATGATAAAGAATGGGTTATACAGCATCTACAAGCCGAGGGGCTTAATTTAAAAGAATTTATTTATCTTCTTGATGATAAAAATACATATATTTTTAGACCAAGTGATAAAAAAGTACCATATAAATATGAACATGTCTTTGATGATAGTTATATTTGTGTGAGAATGTAGACAAAACTCCCTGTATATGACATATTCCTGAACAAAAAAATCTTTACCTTACTCTTTAGTTTTATAAGTTCTGACCCTAGATAAATGATATCCAGCATCAGTAATTTCTTGATGTATTGCCAGGTCATCTACAGTTCTAGGTTGATCTACAATTTCAAAAAAGTTTGCTTGTTCTCTTGATTTTTTTGGCATCTGCGCAAGTACTTCTGCTATGGTAGGTTTGAATAGTCCATAATATGCCCATGTATGTAAGCAATAAAAGTCTTGGACTATATCCAGTTTTGTATCATCAACAACATCTCTTTTGTCTTTATGGGCATCCCAGGTATATGAATAATTTCTTAATTCATTTCGTTCAAAATCTCTCAATAAATGTTTTTTACCATCAATCTCAACAATAGGTTTTATATTGCTATATAGCTCTTGTAAATTTTCTTCGGACATGTTTGGAATATATAACTGGGAAGGGATTTTAGGAGTTTCAGGTAGATTAGGAGTTTCATTTTTTTCTATATCCATAGAATAGAAATAATAGATTAATATAAGCATTATAGTATAAATAAGAGGCTATGTGCAAGGGTACAATTAGATATGATAATGGTTATATTAATTCTAGAAAAAGTATTAGATCAAAATATAATAACCTAAAGATAATTCTGGGAGTTTTTTATACTATAAGTTGGCTGGGTAAACTCCGCGTGTATGTTATATTCCTCAGAGAAAAATTTTACGATGGAATCGAAACGGAGTTTGTAGATAAGACTATGAGATTGTTTTATAATAATAAAACAAATTAAAAGAGGATTGTGACCATGGTTAATCAAGATAATATGGATCTAAAAGAACCAGTGAATGGATTAAGTCCATATACATTAGAAGAGTTGTCTCTTATAAATCTCCCTCAAAAACTTGCAGAACATACTAATGAAGTCGAGCTTGAACAGGAGAAGGAGCCTTATGAACAGACGATCAATAATTTAGTTGAAGTTTCAAGAGAGCTAAATAGCCATATGGCTGAGGAAAAATATGCCTTTACTGGGAGTATGAGTATGTATGCTCTTTGGAATGATCTAATGGAAAAGAGCCCAGATATTAATATAAGAAGAATCTTAAATCAAAGGATTAAAGGTGGTAAAAATGACTTTGACATAGCTATTACAGAAGCAAGAAAAGAAGTCGTAATGACTGAAAAATTGAAATTTGATGATGATGCGAAGGCAAAGCAAAGAGGTGTAATAGGGAATCATATGGTAGATATTCAAGTAAGGCCTGTAATGAATGATTTCCCATATAAGGAAGTACAATTGGGAGATCAGAGAGTTTTCGTTCAGAATCCAGTGGTCGGTATCTTTGAGAGGATGTCAGCCTTGGCGTATCCACAGATCGGAAATGATGGGAAAGATAACCCCAAAGAAATTAAATGGGGTGTAGATACAAAGTTGCTTAAACTGTATGTTATGTTGTCAGAGAATTTAACAGAAGATCAGTTGGAAGAAAAGCTGAAGAACCTGTGGGATAAATATCAGGAAGGGAAAAGATATGAATACGCAGAATATTTAGCTTCCCAAGTTAAGTTAGGGAAAGATCCAAAGGAGCTTTTACTCCCAAGTATTAACAAGCTACTAAAAGAAAGCATTTCTACTGAGGACTTACAGGAAAAGATTAAGGGAATATTTCCAAATGTCCCTTTAGAAGTTATCAATACGATGCTATATACGGGTGATGATAAGGTTTTTCTAAACAGCATGAAAGAAGTTATAGATTTGGTTACACCAAAGCCAGATACTCATGAAGAGATGTGTGAAAAAGCGAATGAGAATTATTTTGAAATTTCTCCTAGTTAGTATAAACTCCGCGAGTAGGACTCGAACCTACAACCAAACGATTAACAGTCGTTCGCTCTACCATTGAGCTATCGCGGATTATTAAATAACAGGACAATTATATCTATACAAATCCATTTCTGCAAGAACTACTTATTCATTGCTCTTCTTTTCCTCATCTTGTTCTCCAATAGATCGTTTAATCTTTTTACGCTTGTAGGATCATCATAGGAGAAAACCACTGCTCTATAATTCCTCTGGTTTCCCATTTGAAAAATAGCAGGTTCTCTCTCTCCTTTATGCTCTTGAACGAACTCCTCAAGACTCTGTAAAATACTCCTGTCTTCTCCAGATACATTCCACAAATCCTCTGAGTATATTAATGATGCAGATGATAACAATATAGGTCCTGAAGGCATCAAAAAGAAGCGAGGGTCCTCATCCTTGAACCGGTCTTCACCTTCAGGGATATTACTGTAGAGACTTCTTTCAAGGTATATTCTCTCTTCTTCTAGATCTACCTTGTCAAATATAGGATATGTACTAACTAATTCAGAATTTCTACCCTCAGAATTGTCCTCCATACTAGGAATTCCTGGACCTGTGTTATCTCTCATTGGAAATAAAATTGCTAAAATTATATTATATACAATATAGCTAAATTAAATTTCCAAGACAATGTTTAAAGAAATAATAAAAATATCTTTCCTTGGTATGGACCCCTCAGATTCCCTAAAGGAATATGTTACAGAGAAGATAGAGAAAAAGAAAAAATTACTAAAGGAAGCAACCTTAATAGAGGTGTTCTTTAAAGAGAATGTACATAGTAGAGGTGTTAAGGAAGACTTTAGAGTAGATATTACAGTTACACTACCTAATTCACCAATAAGGGTAGAGGAGAGTGGAGAAGATATGTATGCCAATGTAGATTTGGCTATGGATACTCTAGATAGGAGATTGAAGAGATATAGAGATAGGAAGGGACACTGGGAAGGTGTTAAGCCATGGAAGGTGCTAGAAGCTGAAGCAGCACTCCAGGCACTTACAGACGAGGTAGAGGGAGAGTTAGATGACTACTCTGACTATGTTCCTAAGATAGCAGTAAGAAAGAGTGTTAAAGATATTGGTCCTATGGCAGAGGCAGAGGCTATAGAGAGGATGGAATTATTAGGTTATGACCAGTTCCTATTCTTAAATAAAGTTACAGGTAAAATGACCATGATATACAGAAGAAGGAGGGGTGGTTATGGTTTGGTAGAGCCAGAGAAGGCCTAATATTAAGTAGTAAGAACTAGATATTAAAAAAGGGAGGCAGTGCCTCCCTTTTCATTTACAAAGAATTTAACAATTACTCTGTTTCTGCTTCTTCTACAGTTCCTTCACCAGATACCTGGTCTAGAAGGTTGTTAATTATGTTTGTAGTAATTGTTAAGAATCCATACTCTGGTTTGCCAGTAGAGTTATCTTGTATTTTGTACTCAGCTCTCTTTTCTGCTAACCATGTAGCTTTGTAGTTTTGTACTTCCTGTTGTACAAATACTTCTTCTGTTCTCTCTTTGTAGTCTTCGAATGCTAATAATTCTCCTTCCTCTAGTTCTGCTGTTTCTTCAGGGAAGATAACATCACTATATTGGTCAAAGAATTCTTTAACATCTTCCTCAGTATATTCTAGGTCAGGTGCTAGTAATTCTGTAGCTAAGAGATCCATTCTTATTTGCTCTCTTAACTCTTCTAAGGAAAGATTGTTTGCAGCTAATGCAGACTCGAAAGATTCCTCTCCTCCGATGCTCTCTATAATGAGATCTATCTCTGTATCTATAGCTTCTTCTGTAACGCTAACGTCTGCTGCCTTAGCTTCCATTGTTATGATTTCTTCATCTATTAACTGAGAAGCAATGGATGGTCCGTATGCAGCTGCTAATCTGTCATGCCATAGGTTCTTAGATATTCTGTTACCATTTACTACAGCTACGCTGTAATCATTGTTTAGGTATTGAACACCAAGGTCTATTAAGGCTAAGGAGGCAATTATTAAGAGAACGATACCTACAACCTTTAATGCAGGTTTAAGGCTTTCCATACCTTTTACTTTAGGTAATTTCACCTTTTTAAGATCTATCTTTTTAGGCATGATCTTCTTAGGATCTATTTTCTTTTTAATGTCCTGTATTTTGTTCTTCTTCGGGGTAGTTTTTTTAGAAGTGTTTTTCTTTTTAGGCATTATAAATATGTTATGTAAAATTTAATATGACTAGTTTAACAAAATATTTGTTATTTGAAAAGAAG
>CAYRDH010000046.1:0-4451 GCA_964423025.1 uncultured Candidatus Saccharibacteria bacterium
ATTAGTCCAGCAATTGCAAAACTGAAGGTCACAAGTACCAAACCGATAACAACCTTTGGGATAGCATTTCCTATAGTTACAACAGTTTGACCACCGACCTTGTTCCTAAACATTATCATGAATCCAACGACTATCATTACAACAACAAAACCTATATAAGCGATATTCCTTGTAACGGACCACAGACTATCTATGTTTGTTCCCATTAAATCATCATAACCTGCGGCATATACAGATTGTTTCTCTTTATATCCTGGGACCCACTCTTCTGACAGGTGGGCTACAACATCTATATTTGGTTGAGAATTAAACATCGCTGTTACCTCCCTCTCTACAACACCCGTGAGCCCTAACCGCATAGCTTCAGGCAGGGATTCATCTTCAGCCATATCCTGACCTCCAACAGTACACTGAGGGCAGATTGTACTAAGGAAGAAGTCTCCTATAGCAGTAAAGAATTTCGAAACTAATTGAGAAATACTCTCTCCTACAGCTCCGGTTATTTTCTGGACGCCTCCCTTTATCTTTGCCCACAACCCCTGGTTGTCTATTGGCTCTGGCTCTTCAGCCGCAGCCACAGAGTCCTGTGCTAAAACCATACTTATTGGTTTCAATGCAAAACCGAATGTCGACAAGGCAACTAGAAAGATTCCTAGTATAGGAAGAATGTACTTTCTCATTTTATTTTAATAATTATATTTTAATTAATATCATTCTAATCTAAACCGTAATAATCGGCAGATAACTCCATTGCCTGCATTACCAAATCCCAGTATACATCAAAACTAGAAGGAAACTCCTCGTCATTAGGAGCCTCATTGCTTGCTTGTAATTTATAATCTAATAGGTATGGAGATACATCCCAGAGACAAGTTACTCCGACACTCCTCATGGAATTCCCTGTACTAACATTTGCCTCACATGGCGTTCCAATAAAAAACATCAGGCTGTCTTCGGAGCTCCCTCCCTCAAGAACCTTGGAATCTGCTTCGCTTGGGCTCAGGCCAGCTTTATAAGAATTCGTTAAATAAGCATTTGCACATAATTCGTCTTCGCAATTATATGGATCCCCATATATTGGGGTCATCTTTACACCTAACTGCATACTCCCTGTACAGTTTTCTGATGGAGGGATTGTTGTACATACTTCTCCTCCTTGTCCATCTGGTTCACATACCTCGGTTCCCTCATTACAATTTTCCCAGTCTCCACGAGTAAAAATTTTGGAGAAAAGTCCACTAACCTTTCCTGCTACTGTACCTGCATAATTAAAACAGGCCGCTACATTTCCAAAAGCCATCATCTGGTAATCCTCACCTCTTGCTAGACATTGATTAAGATCTGGAATTTCATAATTATCACCTCCAGGAGCTTGCTGTCTAAACCACCCACCCCCTATTGACCCCTGTCTGTTAGGAGAACCAGGATTATAATCTGAATTGCTCACTTCCGGTTCCTCACAAGCACATTCTGCATCATCAACATTCATTACACCATACTTTCCTTCTTCTGTGTCATTTGTCTCAAGAGTCCCATCAGTACCTGAAGCATCAATATTTGCGCTTACCTCATAATCCTCTCTTACAGTTTCTTCAAAAGCCTCAGCATATCCCATATTCTCCCCCGGAGAATGTGTCTTAATAGTATAGTCTTTATCTATTATTTGTCCGTTCGCAGGATAATTAGGACTCTCCAAGCTAGCTTCTCTATTACTATTCTTTATAACGAATTGCCCTAAGAAGAAAGCCAAGGGATAGGTCACAGTTGTTAATTTGATATCTGTTATGGCGGAAGCATCAACCTGACTATTTCCCTGAAGCCAGTCTAAAATCGTTTGACCAGTACTTCTCTCATCTAAGTTCACGGGTGTTCCACCAGTACCACACAGTTTGCTAACAGAATCTAGCCCTTGGGCAGGTTGGTAGTCGGCACATGTAGGGAAATTTATAATAAAATTCCACACATCACTCCAGTCTTTAACCTCTCCCGTGACATCAACTGTATATTCTTCCCCCACTAGAGCTATCATAGCCTGTGGCTCTTCCTGTATTATTTCTTCTTCAACCTCCTGTACTCCATTAGTACCATCCTGTTGAGGTTCAGGAAGACTTTCTACCACAGGAGCTTGCACACTCTCATTTCCAAAGGTAACCTTTTCTCCTAGGTTAATGAATATATAACCGACTAAAATCAGCGATATTAAAACTAATCCTGCCTTGTTACTTCTCTTCTTTCTACTCATTGTATACTATCTTTCATATTACCTTTTTTGCTTTTCTTTGTCATCTTGAGAACCGAGAATATCCCCATTATTACTATAAGACCAGGAAGTATTATGAGATATGTTAGTGTTGAATCAAAAAGACCTGTCTTAGGGGTCTGTGTACCTGTTTCCACCTCATATTGCTCATTAATATCTTCCACTCCATCAAAGTCTATTGGATCGCCTGTACTGTATCCAAGAACTCCGTAGTTATCTAAAAGACTTACCTTTGCCCCCGTGGCTGCTTGAGATTCATTTACAACTATCCTAACATCTCTCTCTCCCACTCCCTGAGTCCCTTCCTCATGAGAATCTGTGGGGAATGTTGTAACTACATCTAGTTTAAGAATATCTCCAGAGGTGTATTCAAAGTAGGAAGTGCCATCACTGTTTCTAATGTCTGCAACAGATAATATCCATCTAGCGTTGTCATCCACAACAGTTGCCATTTCAGAACTTCTCCCTCCTGTTCCAGTTCCATCTCCATCTTCTACATAAGCAACTACTACAGCCTCTCCATGATCTGGGAGACCATCTATATCCCCACTTGCGGAATCAAAAGGTGGTGGAGAGGATAAAGTAGGGCCAGTTGTTACTGAGTATTTACTTCCATTATTATCATAGGTCTGGTTACCTGATACTATCTCAAAGAAATATTCTGTCTCAGGAAGTAACCTAGAGGTAGAAGCCATATGAACATAGTAGTCACCTTTAGAAGATATACTATCTCTTTCATCTACAGCTTCAGAGGACAAACTCGAAGAAGATGTCCCATATTTTATATATCCCTCCTCACTCTCTTCGGAGATCCAGACAACACTAAAGCCTGTGTCTGTAAGGTTAACAATTCTTACACTATCTTCCCCTGTAGGAGAGCTTACTGTACTACCTCCTGAGGAAACGATATTTGTCCACTCCACATCTTGAGTTAATTGGTAATCTCTCTCAAAATCTTCTTCATCTAAGAGTCCGCTCTCCTGCTCAGGAACAACTACCTCTCCTTCCTCAACAGGTTCTTCAGGGGCAGATCCCAAGAAAGATTCCTCTGGGAATGATAAATACAAAGAGGTGTTCTCTGCTACATTAAGAGAGTTAACATCTTTCAATTTGCCATTGCTGTCAAAAAGTTCAGAAAATGTTCCTTCTAAAACCGCTCCTTCTTGTAAACCTGATACTGCTACAAGAACAAAGTTTGTACTAGGTCCAACAGAGACTAGAGATCCATCATTTACTGTTCTTAAGGCTGAGAGGTCCATTATCCAGTTGCCTCCTCTTGGCATTATGGCAGACACTGGATAAGCAGACTTATCTTTTAGCATTGCATAAACAACGATATCTTCGCCACTAGCTCCTGACACAGTTCCATGTATAGGGTTTGGTGTTGGAGCTTGGGCTGTAATTGGTGCTGTTTTAAAACTGAAACTCTCCCCATCTTCACTGTCATATTTCTCGCTGTCGGAGACTATGAAAAAGTCATAGTCTGTGTTTGGTTCTAGGCTAGCAAGTTCTACATAGTGTGTTTTTGTTTTCCCAGTTCCTCTCTCATCTAAAACTGGGCTCATTTCCTGACCATTAGATACGGGAATTACAGAACCAGTTGCACTAACTTCGGTTGTCCAGCTCACTGTGACAGAGCTAGTTGTAAGGTTACTCAAAATAATGTTCTGTGGTTTAGCCTCAACAGATGCTCTTATGAAGAACTGGTATACCTGATATGACGCAAAAACTAGTATAGGGAGGCCTATTAGTAGTATTGCAATTATGATTAGATCTTTTCTTCTTTTAGTTGGAACAGTAGCTACTTTCATTAGTATTTATAATACCTATAAAGGAAGAAGAAGACAATTGAATGAGACCTACTTAGGTTATTTTCTGTGAAGACCTTCTACGAAATCTCCTACAATTGTTATTGTATTTCCTATCTTCTTTATTGGTAAGAGTATGCTATCGTTTATAGATAGAATGGTTGCTTTAACTGTAGATACAGCTTCTTGAGCATCGTTTACTATTAGAGTGGTTTGCTTCATTATCTCGTCTGCATTCTTTATGATAGCCCTGGAATCTCTTACTACATCTCTAGATTCCTTAATTAGCATTGCTATGTAGTAAAGGACAAAGCAGATCATGAAGGTTACTACACCTATTATTACCATCCAGTATGTTGCTGGTATTGTTTCCATATTTATTT
>CAYRDH010000047.1:0-4407 GCA_964423025.1 uncultured Candidatus Saccharibacteria bacterium
CACATTCTCCACAAAGCGATTAAAATCCTTTAATTCTCAATTAGTAATAAAAAACACCATCCAAAGATGATTATTTCTGTTGTAGTATTTCCCTTCCTTTAAGGTCATTAATAACTTCTCCCTCATAATACCCAAGCTCTGTAAGTCTTACCTGAACATTTTCAATATCTATTCCTTCCATAAATGGACTCATAATTCTTAAAAATCTACTAGCGTATGCCATAAAATCACCCCCTATAAATCTATGACAAATAGGGGGGTGATATGATAAGGGATATTTCCTAGTTAGTTAACTTTTTTAAAAATACTCTTAATATAATGACCGCACCTAACAGAAGACCAACCATACCAATAAAACCTGTCGGGTTAGGCCCCCATAATGTACTAATACCTGGAATTGTCACTAGTACTGGCCACTCCCCTATTACATTTGCTGAACCGTGTAGGATACTTGCAGGGATTACACTATTTGACTTTATGGTTACATAAGATAACCATACACCGAGTACAGTACACACCAAAATCATCATCAAAATCCCAGCGTATGGGGCAAACCAATAATTCAAGCCATAGTTAAATCCAAAATATATTAATGGAGCATGACACAGTCCCCAAAGCACACCATTTAGTAAAACTGCCCTTTGCTTACTCATAAGTTTTAAAAAAATCGGAAGTAGATATCCACGCCACCCTACTTCTTCACCAAGAGCAATTATCACCACAGGTACAATGAATGGAGAAATAAAAATCCCAACAACTCCAATTGTTATAATAGAATTAATTGTATGAGGCAGATCGGTTGGAACACCAAATTTCCCATACACCTCTATCAACTTTGTTGCCGTTACATCCAATTGATTTGGAAATATTAAGAAGAATAGCACTGCTCCTAAAAATATCAGTGTTCCTGGTATAAATGCTGACATTAAGTAGATTCTCCAATTACTAATAAAGTTCGGCCTTATCATCCATGGTGATTTATCTTTGGTAATCAATCTTGTCAGAAAACATGATAAAACTGGGAGAAGACTAAAAACTGAAATTAGCATAACATACGCTGAATTATTAAGCGGTGATGGCAAAATAGTAACAAGAAACCAGCCAAGCAAAACAAAACCGTAAACAAATGCTAAATAAGTGGTAACCCTCTTTTTTAGTATATTCTTTTCTATCAACTTGCTTTTAGTATTTATGCCTGTCTTTAGAACTTTATTACTATCCAAAATTTTCACCCTCAACTTTCGTATTTTTTACTGATACTTAACAGACAAAGGATTACATCTCCCCTAATCCTATAATTATTTTTTTTATACATTATATTCAAAAGCAAAAAACCCTTCCATTCATCATTTATCACTAACAATACTATTATCCTTGGGCTCCTTGATAGGCTTGAACCGTTTCTGGTATGTGAATAAATGAAAAATCCAGCCTTGTTCTTATCTTTATTCCATTTAAAGCAATATAAAGATAATCACGGAAAATATATTAGCCACAAAATGAGAGATGGTACTCACCCATGCATTGTTTGTTTTGTAAAAGACCATACCGTACAAAATGCTATTGATAAAAGTAAAGAATAATCCATATAATACTATAACAGGATTACCTACTTCAAAATGCCCCAGGGCAAATAATAAGGAAGAAATAAGAAGTACGGGTACAATTGGCAATGCCTTATTTAGCTGTTTTTGGAAGAAAGCACGCCAAGCAATTTCTTCTCCTAAAGCAAAAAATAAAAATTGTAATATTGGGAGTATTCCCAGTTTGATAGATACGAAGGCTCCTGCTCTTTCAATCTCATATTCTATGTACTCAGGCAAAAATAATAATGAGATAGCAATACAAATTGCATCCATAATTAAAGGTAGTACAATCCAGAACCAAATTCTCTTATCCTTTAAATTAGACCCAATTGCCTTTATATCAAGTCCATTGTCTCTAGTTGGTTGTTTTTCAATAGCATCATTGATAAAGAAAAATACCACTCCCAGGATAACAGACATTCCTGCCATGTTAAATCCAATTAGATTTGTAAAGGAAAAAAGAGTCATTAAAACCATTGCAATTAAAGAAATTCTTTTTACTTTTCTCATACTTTCAATACTTTCCATACTTTCCCCTCCCATTATATAGAGCTTTGTTTGAATCTAAAAAGCATCATATAAAAATTATAACTCCTCTACCATATTGTGGCAACAACTTTAATGTTAGGCATTAAAAAATTTCCATGATTTTATTTTAATATAATAGATTGAAATGAAGGGTTGTAAATTATTACTAAGAAATAAAAAAACACCGATTCCTTTATATATGGAATCAATTTTTTTAAAAGGACTCATTATTCTTAGAAACCTTTCTAACATTTACATATAAAATTACAAATGTGTCTGCTCCTACAAGGGTGTTGGATCCATTTTAAAAATGCTGCTTCATAGCAATTGTCAATGGACGGTTGACTAGTCTTGCTTTTATGATGCGTTCCTGAAATTTTATCAATAACTTTCTTTGATGATTTCAATTGCCGTTTCTATAAACTCGTCCCTACCTTCCCTGATCCCTTCAATAGTAGGATCAATATAAATATCAGGCTGTATTCCTATTCTTTGGGTTGGTTCTTTATCTGGGTAGAATACTCCAAATCCACTTATGGAAGTCCCTATATCTCCCGGCAGAATAAAGCTACGCATATCACCATTAGTTCCTGCCGAGGGCCTTCCAATTACAATTGAGTTTGGGGTATTCTTAAGGGACATAGTTGTAGTCTCTCCTTGGCTAATAGTATGTTCATCTATTATAATCACAAGTTTACCCTTATAGACCCCGTCATTTGAGTTTCCATTATTTGTTCCCTTTGGTTTTCCTGAAACAAAAGATTCAGTATAATAAAATTCACCCGGTACCGCACGATTAGGAATTGACACTCTAAAGAACTCTTTTTCAGTGGGTATTAGGTACTCTGCCAATTCATAAGCAATTATGCTGGATGGGTAGTTTCTAAGATCTACGATTAAGCCTTTACTATCCCACCACTTCTCTATGCTTTTCTTAATTTCTCCATCTTTCAATAGCCCTGCATTTATATAATAGATTTTACCGTATTCCATTTCCTGTGATTTTGTATCCACACTAATACTAATATTTCTTTGACTGCCTTCTACATTTACAACAATTGTCTTTCCGTTTCGAATCACAGTAACATCGGCACTCTTTTCATGAATTCTAAATAGATCAACAAAAAGCATATTTGAAGTATCCTCTCGGGATTGAGATATGTATTTTCTTCTGTTTTTTAATATTGCATCTATATCTTCATCACCAACTTTTAGTACAATATCTCCCAGCTCCAGTCCACATTCTCTAATTAATTTACTTATAACAATCTGATTATCAATTTTAATAAAGTTTACAGGAATCTTATACATTCCAAAACGCTTAGAAATGTCTGTTACATAGACATGGGAATCATGTATCCTGGTTGTCAATTCTGAAATTGTTAGAAGATAAGATTCATAATCATCCGTTCCATGTACAAGTTTTGGGATAAACTCCAGAAGAACTTTATCCCAATCCTCTCCAATTACATCTTTATAAGGATAATAATATTCAATAATGTTCCAGTAACGAAATAAACTAAGTAGCCTATAGCCAGTATCATCAAGCTTCATTTTAGGATATGGAGCTTCATTTTCCATAAACGGATATGGAGAATCATCCTTGAAACTAACATATGCATTTTCTCGCTCTGAGATATTAGTATCTAAAAGACTTGATAACTTTACACTCAATTTTTTCCCAAGATAATTCTCATCATTACACCAATCTGTAGATGGACTAAGCTGAATTGAATCTTCGGGAAATTGAAACTGCTTGTCAATATCTCCCATAACAGTCTTGCTATCAAAAGAACAAATCCATTCATAAAGAATAGAATTAACATCTGCATCTTCTTCTAAAATATAAGGCATAACACGAAAAAGTTCATAATCCCAATTAACATTTCCTGATATAACTTCAGGATGATAATATTTTACAACTCCCCATACCTTACAAAGCTTAGCAATATCCATGATCTTTTTTTCAGAAACACTTGTAAAATATATCCCACTTCCTCTGTCAAATTCTTTATCCTTATCTCTCTCAAGTCGACTAATATTTTTTGTTAGAGAACAGCCTCCGATGCTAAAGCAAATAAAAATCAAACAAAATAATAAGCTAAATATTGCTATTGATTTCCAATACTTCTTTTTCTCCTTTTTAATCTTTATTACCCCCTTTTATTATCCAACAATAAGCTATATAGTCAGCCATCACTACTCATCTAATTGACATTTAATTCTACCTTTACGACTCATAAGATAAATTATGCGTCGTTGACCGATGTTGCCAAATAATACTTTCAGGGTT
>CAYRDH010000048.1:0-4256 GCA_964423025.1 uncultured Candidatus Saccharibacteria bacterium
AGGAACACCGTACTTGTTTGCTTGCCTCCAAACAGTCTCAGATTGTGGTTCTACTCCTTTTCTTCCGTCAAAAATTACAACGGCACCATCTAAAACTCTCAGAGACCTCTCTACCTCTGCAGTAAAGTCTACGTGTCCAGGGGTGTCTATAATGTTGATTCTGTATCTCTCGTCATCATACTCCCAGAAACATGTAACTGCAGCCGACATGATTGTTATACCTCTCTCCTGCTCTTGTTCCATAAAGTCTGTAGTTGCAGCACCTTCGTGTACTTCTCCAATCTTATGTACCTGACCAGTGAAGTAAAGCAATCTCTCAGTTGTGGTTGTTTTACCAGCATCAATATGGGCAATAATCCCTATATTTCTGACCTTGTCTAAAGGCATTTTTACATTGTATGTGCTCTTGTCCATAATATTTACCTAAAATTTATTACACAGGAAGGGGAATTGAAACCTTCGCAGTTGCGATTATAGCAGAACTATCTAAGAGAAGACAACAATTTCAAGGACTGGTCAGTAACAGAATAATCCAGGTCATATTCTATAGCCTGTTCTAGTGATTGGATAGCCATTTCCTTTTCTCCCTCAATAATCTGTACTCTGGCTAGGAAATATCTGTAGTGAGGACTATACCTGTCTAACTCAAAAAGTTCGTCCATATACCTGTCTATTTCTGGAACCAATTCCTCCTCCGAATTCTTTTCATAATTATCTATTAAGGTTATGATTCTCCACCTTAGAAAATCTTTCTCATCATTTCTTACAAAGGTGACCTCTTCCCTCAATTCTTCCAAATTACTAAGATAAAATTCTACTTTAACACTTTCATTGAGGAGATAATTCAAGTCTACTGCTAAGAGATTTAAATATATCTCGCTTGGGAAGGCTATCAACAGACTCCTCACTAGTTCCCCAGCCTTTAATAACTGGTTGTTTTCGACAAGTAAATGGAAATACTCTTCTACTAATGCAGCGAATTTTTCTCCGGAATAATAACCAACAGCCGAGTCGTAGCTATTGATAGAACTCTCCAGGTTGTTTGTCAGCATATATGCCCGGCCCTTTATCCAAAAAATCTCTCCCTCCATCCCTCCCAATGTAAGAGCCCCATCCAAGGTCTCTATTGATTTAGTATACTCAGCATAGTCATAATATGCTCTTCCTAAGAAATATAATCCTTCTAGGTACTCAGCGATTGCTTCTCTTTGCGGTTCCAGAACAAGTATTGCTAGATATGGATAACCATTATTTATATATACTCGAGCTAGCTTTGTTGCGTTAAATTTTTTGTCATCATCTAAGTCCTCTAATGTCCTTCTAAATTCTTCATAATATATCTCCATCTCATCAGAATTATTGACAGAATTAAGTGTGCTTTTAGCTTTATCTGTATTGTCTACTGCGTCGATATATGCAAGGAGCAATGTTGCCTCCTCGAAATCTCTGTCTACATATATAGATTTGCCAAACTGGCCTCGAGCATCGCTAACCTTTCCCAAGTTAAGGTATGTCTTCCCTAGCATTAACTCCAACCTTGGGTTATTAACTCCTAAAAAGGATCCGGCATCATACATCTCATAAGCTTTTTCGAAAAACTTCCTAGAATAGTACTCATCTCCCACTTTCATATAAAGAGTCGATCTATCATTGTTATTTAGTGGCTTAGCTGATTGTTTAATAACTTTCTCTGCATCATCTAATTTGTCCTTCTTTATAAGAACGGAAATTATACCGTCATAAGCTTCGACCCTTTTGGGGATGATCTCAACCGCTTCATAGTATCTCTTCATCGCCATAGAAAAATTGTTGGACTCCTGATAATCGAGTCCTTCCGCTATCTTAGATTGATATTGAGCTAGTTGCTCATCACTCACTCTCCTGCTTAGGTAATACCAAGTTCCCAGAGAAGCTACCAAGAGGAAGAGGATTACCCAGGGGATATGTTTTTTTATATTGGTTTTCATGTTTAGTATTTTGGCTAATACTACTTTAATATATTCGTGTATGCTGTTTATGTCAACAATTCCCCTATATGTGATAGAATATGCTACTTATGAAAACGAGACCCATTTTAAGGGGATTGCTAGTACTAAAAATTTTTGTATTTATTCTCCTCGGTTTATACAACTTACACCCAGAGAGCTATGCCTCTGTAAAGTTACCAGAGGAAGTCTATAAGATATATGGCGTTAGTCCCGAGGAAGCCTTGGGGGATAATAGTATAAAGTTTGTCACAGTTAGTTATGATGGGGAGATTAAAAGATTTTTCTCTCGTTCTCAATCCCCTGTGACAGCCCTAATAGATTCTGGATATTCTGTAAGTAACAGGAACCGAATCGTCTCCACTTCCCCAATATCTCGACTTTATGATGGCTCATATATACAAGTCTACACCTATAAAACAACAATTGATGAGATTCTTTTGGAGATTCCCTACAAGACGATTTTGAACGGGGAGATACTATGTAGGAGCCTCGGCCAGGAAGTGATTGAGCAGGAAGGAGTTTTAGGAATTATGTCTCAGAGAATTAAGCGAACATATAGAGGAGATGTCCTTATCGCAGAGGAGCTTGTTGAAGAAACAATCGAGAGAGAACCCAGACCAGAGATTATAGTAATAAGGGGACCACAAGACCTCCCTGATTCTGTTCCTCAGAGGGGTTATGATTGTAATTATTGGGAGTCACATATTGACAATAGCATTAATGCAACCAAAGAAGAAAAAACTTGGCTTAAGTTTATAATGTATTGCGAATCTGGCTGTAATGCAGAAAGCAATAAATCTTTCTACAAAGGTCTTTTCCAATGGAATCCTTGCCTTTGGTATAAACAATACCCTAACGACAATATCTTCAACGGAGAGGCACAAATTAAAAGAACATTGCAAAAACTAAGGGAAGGAGCTAATCCTAACCAGATGTGGCCTGCATGTCACAGGAAATACAAAGCCACTTATGGAGAGGTCAGCTGGCTTCAATAACTATCTGTGTGGTAATCAGCATTACTATAATAATCACAAATCTCTTGAGGGATTTCCCCTAAGAATCTTGATGGTATCTGAGAGGTATATCCCTCTCTCGTTTGTCTCCTCTCTGCAAATGTCATAAATAATTTCTGTTTAGCTCTAGTAATTCCAACATAACAAAGCCTCCTCTCCTCTTCCATCTCATCTTCTTCCATAAAGGATCTGGAGTGAGGTAACAGTCCTTCCTCCATACCTATCATAAAAACATAATCAAATTCTAAACCTTTTGATGAGTGTAGTGTCATAAGGTTTACGTAATTCCCACTGCCATCCTGGTTCTTCTCCTGCTCTTGTTCTATAAGATTTATCTCGTTTAAAAACATTTCTAAACTCTTCTTGCCATATTTTTCAGAGTAAGAATGTGCAACACTCTTAAGCTCTCCGATATTTTCTTTCTTCATTTCGGATTGTTCAGTCCGATCATCAAACCACTCAACATATTTTGTTTCTTGTAGAATATAATCTATTAATTCTAACAATGTCTTCCCCTTGGCAAACAGATACATCCTACCGAACAGATTTATTACTTTTGTATATTTCCCCCACTCATCCTTTAAACTCGCAACTCTATTTAATAATGACTCGCTAAATCCACTATCCAAAATTTCTCCAGTAGTAGAACTTGAAACAAGATAGGCAGAGACAAGAAATTCTCCCAAGGTACAATCTGCCCCCTTAGATAACTCATGCATCTGGGCAAGCGATTTTAGTCCAATCTTTCGTGAAGGAGTATTTATTATCCTATCTATACTTAATTCGTCTTTAAGATTAAAACAAAATCTTAGATAACTAATAACATCTTTAATCTCTTTTCTCTCATAGAATCTAAAACCACCAACAAGCTTATATGGCAGGCCTGCTTTCAAAAGAGCTTCTTCAATTGCCCTAGATTGATAATTTGTTCTGTACAGAACTGCAACGTCCCTTAAGGAAACTCCTACTTGTCTTTGATTTCTAATCTGTTCAACTACATATTCAGCTTCGTTTTCCTGATCGCTTGCTTGGTAAACGGTTATTGTTTCTCCTTCGTTGTTCTCTGTCCAGAGCACCTTGTCGACTCGTGAATTATTTTGTTCAATAACCTGTACCGCTGCTTTTATTACATTCTTTGTAGATCTGTAGTTCTGTTCTAATTTAATAACGGTAACACTCTTGAAGTAGTTTTCAAATGATTGAATATTTTTAATATTTGCACCCCTCCAACCATATATCCCTTGATCATCGTCTC
>CAYRDH010000049.1:0-4176 GCA_964423025.1 uncultured Candidatus Saccharibacteria bacterium
CCCCTCTAACCATCTTGTAGCAAGTTGAAACATCTTGAGAGGTAAATCCTTTAGGTCGAGAGAAAGAATTTGAAACGAAGGTGATAAATCTATTCCCGAGATTGTGTACCATATTAAGGAAAGTATTCCCTTTGTTAAATCTGTTCCCATATATGATGTCCAAGTGAGGGTCTGCAAGGAAAGTTTTTACAAATCTTACTAGATCTCGAGGGTCGTATTCCAGGTCAGCATCTTGAACCACAACCAAGTCTCCTGTTGATGCAAGGACACCCTTTTTTACTGCCCCGGATTTCCCTTTGTTCCTCTTGTTTTCAAGGACCACAAATTCTGTATCATCAGGAGGATTTTTGGTGGCTTTGTTTATGAAGATCATCGATTTGTCTGTTGACGCATCATTCACAATAATAATTTCCTTCTTAATCTTTTTAGGGAACTTTAGCCTTTTCACCTTTCCTATGATCTGGGAAACTGTTCTTTCCTCGTTATATACTGGGATTATTATGGAAATCTTTTCTAACTTTTCATTCCTTCTATGGTCTGGAAGAAGTTTTTTGTAATACTTCTCAACCATTTTTTCTTTGGAAAAAACCTCTTGAGATCTAGTTGATATGTTTTCTAAATAATCGGTATCGTCAGATTTCTTAATAGCAGCCCCAATTTTTTTTGATAGAGCTTTTATGTTATTTCTTTTGAAAACAAATTCCTCTGTATCTATTTCTCTCGCTATCTCTTTATTGCTAGGGGCATCTGAGAGAACAGGAATATTCCCCATAGCTATGGCTTCAAGATTGGCTATAGCCAAACCCTCACTGAAAGAAGAGTTAATGTAGATCTTCGATTTCTCCAACAGGGAGAGAAAGTCTTCATGCTTGAGGAACTGTTCAACCACCCGGATATTCTTGGGGAGGTCTAGGTGTTCATAATCTAGTGCACTTCCAGACCCAATTAGCATAAAGAGCCAGTCAGGATATTTATTTGCAATTTCAATGTATGATTTAAGGACAACTTGTGGATTTTTAACCTTAATCCATTTGCTTGCCCAGACAACTATATTTTCCTTCTCCTTTACTTTAAGAGAGGAGGTATCTAGGTCAAAGGAGTTATATATTACACTAATTCTCTCTTTTTCTATGTTGAAGTTCCTATTAACCCATCTTTTCCCTGTTTTAGAAACAGCTACGATTTCTTGTGCTCCAGATAAAACATAACCGAATATATGTCGATCTAGCCAATTTATTGCCTTAGTCGCAAACTTGGACTTCATATATACCCGCCCAGCATTGTGTTCTATGACTGTATAGGGATGAGAGAGGAGATTGCAGACGAAGTGTGCGATTAAACTGTTGGTGAAGTGTCTACTGTGTATTATTATTCTGGCATCTGGGTTGTCCTGAATAATCTTCATGGTTTTGAAGAAGAATGGGAGTCCGAATATGGGATATGTGTTTTCAAAGAGGCTTATTGGATTGAAGCTAATTTTTGTAAAACCGTCTTCTTCTTTGGTGAAAGTTTCATCAGAGCTAAACATTGACAAGCATCTTATGTCCTTTTCAGATAGCTCTTTTAGAAGGGTAAATACCATTGTTTCTAATCCCCCTACCCTAGGAGGGAAATAAGGAGATATTGATATTAAATCATATTTATTTTTATTCCCTTTTTCTTCTCTCATTTAAACAGTATAAAGTTGTCCGAGATATATATTAAATCTTTGTTAAGTCTTTTCTGGTCTTCTATTAAATCCTCCCCTACTTCATTTATAGAGAATGAATTGTTTATAGGTAAGGAATAGATATTGTATATCCATGCACGATCGTCTAACTCTATGGAGCGATGTATTCTTGATGTGTAAAGAATATTTAAATCCTCCCCTCCTGGAATTCCTTCGGAGGTTAACAGTTTCTCATAAGTCTCTGGATTTGGATCCTCTAGGTATTCCAAGAAATTCTGTCTTGTCTTTTGGGGCATATATTGTGCATTAACAGTATCTATGTTGCCTAATGCTGCAACTATGAGTTGCGTGTATGGGTCCGAAATGATAAATGTGTCTGGAAGTTTGTTTTCTCTTAGGTATTCGATAAGGGCCTTGTCTTCTTGAACAATTGCTGACGCAGTACCATCTTCCTGGGTGTAGAACTTAAGATATTTGTTGTATTGTACAAAATAATTTAGTCCCCAGATGGAGATTAGTAGGCCGAAAAGAACAAGCTTCATTACTGGTTTGAAACCTAATTGCCATAGATATTTTATGATTAATACAGTTGCGAAAAAGGCCAGTCCAATCCCAAACTTATGAGCATATGTTGGTGCTAGGAAGTAGAAAATTATTCCAAATGTTATAAAGCCCAATAAAGATATATCTTCCTTGTTTTTCTTCTTCTGTATTAAAACAGAAATGTAAGCTAGCAGGACAAGTAACCAACCGGCTCCTAAGTTCTGGATGTAAGCAGAAATATTGCTTGGGTAGTATGGGTTTGTTGCACTTCCAACTACCTTTAGAGCATCACCCTGAAGTAATTTTTCTACACTGAACCCTGCTATGTTTGCCAAGGAGAAGAAGAGTATGGAGAGAGCAAGTAGGAGTAAAAGTATGTTCTTCTCTTTGTTATTGTTTAGATTCTTCACTATTAAGAATCTAAACCAGAGGTACCCAGCGAATAATGGACCAACTATGAAATGGGCAGGGAGGAGTAATAATGTGGCGAATATTAATTGAGGTAGTTTTAACTCTTTCTCTCTGAGTATGAGTATTAAGAAATATAAAGTAAGAGTCTGTGGTAAGAAGAAGACAAAATCATAGCCTCCCATTACGAATGTTAATAATGCTAACAAAACACCCAATTGAGACCATATTGTACTCTTAGTTACCTCTTTCAGCTTGAGGTATATTGGAATACTGGCTACCAGAGGGAACACGATATCTAATACATAGAAAGACTTAATAGGATCTGTACCTATGAAGGTTGAAAGATTCCCGAGAATTGTGTGATAAAACGTTGTATATCCATGTTGTAGGAACAGGTTTGAACATTGTCCAGGGACCAAACAGAGCATCCCGTTATTAAACATTTTGTTTGGAACTGTTATATGTTGGAGATAATCTAGAGCGATTACAGAATCTCTCTGCCTAATTAAGACAAAGGTAAAGATGATATATATTATTGCAGGTAGTATCCCAGAAAGAATCTCGCCAAGAGTGAATTTAGACTCGTTCCCCGATTTATTATCTCCTATGACAAACAACAGGAAGAGAACATTCCAGAGAATAAGGTTGAATATGACACCAAATGGTAGGATTTCACTTAAAGAGAGGCCTGTTAAATTTGCAACTACAACTTGTAGGAGGAATTGAATTGGGAAATATAAAAACGATAGTGCTGATACAAGGCCAAAGAGTCGAGCTTTGAATATGACTCGTGCTAGGAAATTAGGAAGTGTGAGTGTAGTAAAGATTAAATAACCAATAAAGATGTAATTATTTGCAAAGGATTGTAAGCCGTCTGTAAATAAGGAGAACATAAAGTAGCCCAACATACCAATATTGATTGTTAGAGATATTGCATCAAACATCTTTAATCTTTACAGCTTATTGTTAATTTAAGATTGTATTCTACGCTTGGACTATATTCTCTTTTAAGCAGTAGTGTCTGTCTATTTTCTGTAGCATCATAATCTAAATTAGGATCATAGATTTCTACTTTACAGCCTTTATCTTCAAAATAAACCCCACCCAGTTCCGCAGTCTCCCTGAATTCTGTCTTATTCGTATAATCTAGCTGTATTACATATTTTAACCCTTCCCTAAACTGGTAAGCAGTTGTGGAAGTTATGTTAATATCTATGTTTTTACTATCTATAGGGGTGATGATTATTTCTCTTCTGTTCTCTTTGTTTTCTATATATTCATAGAAGAAGTCTGTTCTCATAATAGAGTTTTCAAGGCTACTATTTTTCTGGAGATTGGTTATCACATTAAAGGGTTTTTCTGTTACCTCTTTGTAATCTGTAACATGGTCATTTCTGGAGATGATCTCTATATATTCAGCATTGGGAAGCTGAATAATCATGGATTGTCTTTCGTTTATGATTTCGAAGTTTTTATATTGGGCGTATTGGTGGTATCTATTAATTGACAGGTATATACCAGCTAAGACGACAATTATAGTTAGTAATTTCAGA
>CAYRDH010000050.1:0-4109 GCA_964423025.1 uncultured Candidatus Saccharibacteria bacterium
ACAAAAACAGGAGAGATATCTGTAGATGTTGAGACCTTAGATATTCTTGCTAAATCTATTAAACCTCTTCCTGAGAAATGGGTCGGCCTTCAAGATGAAGATAAAAGGTTTAGACAGAGATATTTAGATTTCCTAGTAAACCCAGATGCCAAAGAAAAAATAGAGAAGAGGGCTAAACTGACAAGATTCTTAAGGGAATTCTTGTGGAATAAAGGATTTATGGAAATAGAGAATCCTTCTTTGGAAGTAAATCCTGCAGGTGCACAAGCTCAACCCTTTAAGACACATATTAATGCCTATGACATGGATCTATATCTTAGGATTTGTGCAGGTGAGTTGTGGCAGAAGATGTCTACTATTGGTGGTTTTGAAAAAGTCTTTGAGATTGCCAGGGTCTACAGAAATGAGGGTGTAGATGCAGACCATAATCCAGAGTTTACGATGCTTGAATTCTATTGGGCATATGCAACACTTGAGGACAATATAAAATTCCATGAGGAATTATTCTCTAGTATGGTCAAAGAGGTTGTAGGGGATTACAAGTTCGAATACCAAGGAAAGATTCTAGATATGACTCCTCCTTACAAGGTAGTTAGATACAACGATCTTTTCATAGAGAAACTGGGTATAGACTTAGAAAAATATGATGACCTAGATGAACTTAAGAAAGTTGCAACAGAAAAAGGAGTCGAATTAGAGGATGATCTAGGTTGGAGTACAACAATAGACCAGATATTTAAACAGAAGGTAAGGCCAACATTATTTGAACCAGTATTTGTCACAGATTACCCATACATTCTTACACCTTTAGCCAAGAGAGTAGAGAATGGGGAGGGGGAGTATGTACAGATGTTCCAATTCATAATAGATTCAATGGAGATGTGTAGAACTTATGGAGAGCTAAATAACCCTCTTGAACAAAGGAAGAGATTTGAAGAGCAACAGGAATCTAAGAAAGATGGCGGTGATGAAGAGAATTGGGCTGCAGATTATGAATTTGTTGAAGCTATGGAATATGGTATGCCTCCACAGAGCGGATCTGGACTTGGTATAGATAGATGGGTTAAAGTTTTGACCAACGCACAGAGTCTAAGAGAGTGTATAGCATATCCTATTATGAAGCCTGAGAAGTAGTTCTCATTTAACATAGAGGATTAAAATGGATTCAATAAAAGACCTAATTTCCCAAATTAGAGAGAGGGGTAATGTCGAAGAGAGTGATACAAATCAGTCTAAGCTTTTTGATACCTCGAAACTAAAAACAAACCCCAAACAGATGATGGGAGACAAACATAAATATATTTCCAAAGAATACCAACTTTACGGTCTTAGGCTTGCGAATAAGCTAGATGACAAGAAGAGGTCGACTATGTATATCAAATGGGCCAAAGAGAAGCCTAGGGGCATACTAGAGAACGCCCTGAGCTTTACTGTTGACTATCCTAACGCGAAGGATAAAAGTAGGATCTTTATGTGGAAGGTAAAAGAATTGGAAGCAGAGTATCACAAAGATAAAGATAAGAAGGAGGAAGAAAAGAAAGGGGACAAGAAAACTAAGAATAAAACTAAGCAGTTACCTCTCTAATAGTATTGAGTACTTTGTCGAGGATCTCTTCCACAGTGTTGGCTTTCATTATTACAGCAGAGGCATATTCGTGACCTCCTCCATCTAATTCTTTTGCTATAACTTCTACATCTTGATAACCCTTTGTACTCCTAAAGGATACAGCCCATTCATTCTCATCTTTAAACATAGGTTTTACTATAAATCCCCAATGAACTCCTTGTATAAATCTAAGATATTTGTCTTTTAGAAAAACAAAAGCCTCATTTACAGCTTGTTTCTCAAAACCTCTCTGGTCAATTGTATCTTGGGAGATGTATATATATGCCATGTCTCCTTCAATGGTTAATGTCTTAAGGTATTCAATAATGACATCTGTAGCTTCCCTTGGAAATTTCGCAGACCTATATTCAAAATCTTGGACATCTACACGATATATATCCATAACTTCTGCAAATATCCTGTGAGTCTCTGTTGTAGTTAGTTCAAAGAGAAATCTTCCAGTATCGGAAATAATTCCATACTGGACAAGAGCAGCGGCATCAGCATCTACTTTAAACTTCTCTCCAAGCATTCTTTTTAGAGTTACATAAACCTGTTCTGTTGCAGAGCTCCTACTTTCATTTATGAATGATTCATTCTCTCTCTTTTCTTCATCTATATCTGTCCTGTGATGATCTATGAAGAATACAGGGGCATTAGATTCTCTTATTGTATCTCCTTCCTCTTGGCAGAGGCTCCATATTGAAGAGTCCGTTATGATTATTAAATCTTCTCCTTCCGGTTTGATGGAATTTTCTTTCTGAAGCACTGTAAGCTCTTTCATAAGGGGTAATTTGCTACTAGGATACTGTCTTGCCTTCATAGTAATCTGCTTCTCGGGATATATCTCTTTTATTGCCTTGTAGATAAGTAGCATACTAGAGAAGGCATCTATATCTGGTCCTTTGTGTGTTAATAATAGGATGTTTTTTGCCTTCTTTATCTGTTTCTTTAATAGTTTTTCTGTCTTATTCATAGCTTGATAATACCAAGAATATTAAACATAATACAGGATTTTTAGGTTCTAATGGGTGTATCTTTTAAATATAGGGAAAAGATGAGAGAGGGTTTTGTGCTGATGGGTAAAACCCTCTCTTTCTCTTTTGCTGTTGGTTGATGGTTAGTTGGTTAGAACGGCGATTTTGAGTACGGATGAAAGGTCGAAATGATTATCTTCTGCAACAACATATTGCATAGAGATAGCCATCTCCCATTCGCAGTTCTCCAAAACCGCAGAGATCTGTTGTCCTTTCGTTTTCAGGTAAAGATCATTCTTCACCAGTTTCTGAACAACCCATCCGAGATTCGCTTTTTCCAATCCTTGGCTTGTGCCGATATTGACCAGGCTCTTGTTTGTAACAAGATACAAGTCCGTGATCGTCTTCCGGAAGATAAAACCATCAGGTTTTTCATCCGTTTCGCCGATAATCAGGTTCGGATCGAACGCAACTAATTCTACCCGGCGGAGGGCCTCACTGAGAGTAGCCTCTGGGTAGAGCAGTCTCATAACTGCTTCAATCAAAACTGCAGGTTCTAAATCACGAAATTCACGTTTGTTCAATTTGTTCCTCCTTAGGAATTAGAGTAGAGAATGATGATTTTTGTTTTTAATCCCCCGGTCATATCCACTAATATGAATATAATCGGAGAATTAATAAACCTGCTGTTCCTATATTGTCTAAGAGCAAAAGAATACTGATGTAGTGGGGCAGACATCAATGAGAGTAATTATACTATAGGGTGGTTCCGGATTCAATAGGTCAGGTCTCTCTTCTTGATAACACAACTAATGCAGAATATAATACAATAATTCGTATAAATTAAAGATTAATTCCATGATAGATATTAAAAAGATCTTAGAAGAGAAAGAAGCAACCAAACAAGCACTATTAAAGAGATTATCTGAGAAAGAATTTGATTTAGTTAAGATAGAGGAGTTATATAAGAGGAAAAAAGAATTACAGCAACAGTTTGATACTAAAAGGGCAGAGCAAAACAAATACAATGACAAAATGGCTAGCATAGATAAAAGTAGTCAGGAATTTAAAGATCTTCTAGAAGAATTAAAAAAGAAGTCAGAGGAAATTAAAAAAGTAGAAGCAGAATTAAGGGAAGCAGAGAAGGAATTAGTTCTAAGATTAGAAGTTTTGCCAAACCTACCAGACGAAGATGTCCCAGCAGGAGGGAAAGAGGAGAATGAAGATATAAAGACTGTTGGAGAGAAACCAACCTTTGATTATGAAATTAAAGACCATGTCCAACTAGCTGAAGAGTTAGGACTTTTGGACTTGGAAAGAGCATCCAAGATATCTGGTAGCAACTTTAGTATGTATACAGGAATCGGTGCTAGATTAGAGTGGGCCTTAATAAACTTCTTTATAGACGAACATATTAAAGCAGGTTACGAAATGATAATCCCTCCAAATCTAGTTGTGAGAGAATCAGCTTACACAACTGGACAACTTCCAAAGTTTGAAGAGGATGTATATTGGACAAAGGATGG
>CAYRDH010000051.1:0-3951 GCA_964423025.1 uncultured Candidatus Saccharibacteria bacterium
AGAGGATCTAAAGCTTATTATGAACGACATTGGAGCTCGTAAGTTAAGAGAAACCGAAATAGCATTCTTTGTTTCTACATTCTTTAACCCAGGATTTAATGACGACGAAATCTACTGGATGACAAAGGGTATGGCATCATCTGGAGACATCCTTAGTTTTAGGGGAGTTAATGGAAATGGTCATCTAGTTGCAGACAAACACTCTATTGGTGGTGTAGCAGGGAAGGCAATAACTCCAACTTTGGTCCCAATATTAGTAGCTGGAGGTCTAGTCGTCCCTAATACTTCTACTAGGGCAATCACATCCCCTGCAGGGACTTCGGACATTCTAGAAGTTGTTATGCCTGTAGCTCTCTCTAAGGAGAAGGTGATGGAGGTTGTAAAAGAGACAGGAGGTTGTATGTTCTGGGGTGGCTCTCTAGATATTTCTCCTGCAGACGATGTAATTATTAATGTTGAGAGATCTCTTCGTATACAAGAGTTCCAGAAGGTGTTGGTTAGTATTGTTGCAAAAAAGATCTCTATGGGTGTTACACATATCCTTATAGATCTGCCATACGGAAAGGGTTCTAAGATAGAAAGACCAGATGATGTCCAGATGCTGGATAGGGAATTTAAGAAACTCTTCAAGAAATTCAACATCCATTGTGAAACGATTAAGAGACCAATAGATGGTCCTGATGGTAGAAGTATAGGTCCGAACATGGAGATAAAGGAGGCCCTTAAGATTCTTGAGAGGGAAGAAGGATGTTGTGATGAATTAGAGAAAGTTATCATAGAGATGGCAACAAGGCTCTTCGAGGGGACTAAAACTGTTAAGAGAGGGGAGGGTAAGAAATTTGCACGAGAGATTTTAGATTCCGGAAAAGCTTTAGATAAATTCTGGGAGATAGCTTTCGCTCAGGGAGCAACCAAGAAGGTTAAATCTTCAGAGATAAAGGTTGCCCATCTCCAACATGACCTTCTGTCTGACCGAGATGGTACAGTTAAAACCTTAAATAACCAAGAACTTGTTAAGATAGCTAAAGCTTTGGGAAATCCTAAAATAAAGGAAGCAGGGATGCAGATGCACAAAGTCCCTGGAGACAAGGTGTCTAAAGGGGAACCCCTTATAACTCTCTACGCGACTACAGAGTCAAGAATGGGAGGGGCAAAGGAGTTGCTTAATATAGACAGGTTATACACCTTTAAATAATAACCATATCGGTTTAAATGGAGATAGCAGAACTTCTTTTTATCTGACTTTTTTCTTTTTTCTTTCTTTTCTGTCTCTTTATTAAGATTGATACAAACGAAATTATCGCTATAAGTGTAACTAGGACCAAAAAGATTGGCAGGGTAACAAGGACTGCTTTTCCTAAGGTCGTTGTTTTCAATGCTGTCCCAACAAAGGAACTAATGTTTGGTTCTTGGGAGTCTCTGACTTCTCCAGAAGCGGTGTAGTCAGAATAGGTCTTTAGAGTTTCTAAATCTACTTCGTCTGTAACGCCAAATACATTAACTACAAACCCCTCTGTTGTTAGATCAACAATATCATTAGCAGAATATATCTTAATATTAGACAATGAGTCATCATTAAAGACTTCCCACAAAATTCTGTCTACCATTTGTCCAATCTTTATATTGGCACTTTCAAATGTAGGGTCTACAGAAAGCCATCCGTAATCTGGCACCCATATTTGGACCCACTGATGTCTAACCTGGTTATCTGGTGCAATCTCTCTTAAATTGGCATAACCAAGCGCTGCTCTTGAAGGTATCCCCTGTGCTCTTAGAAGGGAAATCATTACATCTGCATATTCCATACATACAGAAGGCCCTCCGAGGAGAGCTTCTTTTGCTCCTATCCTTGTATTCTCTGAGGTTGCTTTATTCTGGTCGTACTCTAACTTGTCATTAACATACTTGTAATTAGCCTCTATCACATCAAGAAGGGTACCCTGATCTTTAATTAAGGTATCAGCTTCTTGCTTTATGTATTCATCATTAATCTCCCAATACTCAGTTCCGGAAAGATACCTACCTATGTAGTCGCTATTCTTAATCTCCCCAAAATAATCTTCTAGTGACATATCAAAGGTTTTAGATTGCTCTTCAATACTATCTTGCTCAACGGAGATATATCCAGTTATCTCAATTTTGTCGTCCTTGTTCGCAGGAAGCTCAAAAAGGGCCAGAATGTTTCCCTCTTCATCTCTATATATATCCTTTGGAGTAGGGGAAATACTCTCAATGTAGACTCTTTGGTTTGTTTCTGCAAATTCTCTTGGTAGAGATATCTCATAAACATTTGTAGACAAAGCATTAAACAAACTAGAATATTTCTCTGGTATAAAGTTGTCCGTTTGTGGAGTGGTGTACTCTAGATTGAATCTGTAAAGTACAGAAGTTCCAAATTCCAAGGAGGGAGAATTACCAATCCTGTCTGTTTGGTTAAATTCAAAATATTGTCTTCCATTCTCTTCCATCTTTGTGTATTTAGGATATGCTTTAGCAAGTGTAGGGATATCTTCGTCAACTACTACGGTAAAGTTGTAGTTGAAGATGGTTAAAGTTCCGCTTTCTTCATCAGTTTTTTCAAAAATAGTTTCCTCTGGGAGAGATGGACCAATTATATTAACAAAATCTCCAATCTTAAGAATATAATCATGTGTTTTGTACTCAAGAACAATGTGGTAGGCCGAATTTGAAGTTGTTGTTTTGTAATTGGGCACTGTCACATATATTCCCTCTCCTGCCTCATTCTCCTCTATAGAGTAGTCTATATCGTTCCCTGTAAAGTCTTTAACAGTTAGACTCTCTAATTTATATTTTCTTTCAACCTGAATCTCCTCTTGAGAATTGTCAGTAATATCTGGAATGTGAAAAATCTTCTCTCCAGTTGCAGGGAAGTAGTATTCGCTATTTTCAACATTTCTTATGTATTCTGTAGTAACAGTTGCAAAGTCATCTCCTGTTGAATAAGTAACCTCTGTGTTTGTATCAATAACAAAATCTTCTCCTTGAGCATTCACAACTGAGGTTGAAGGGAAAAGAAAGGAGAGCATTATTATTGAGAGGAGGGCGTTTTTAAACCTGTTTTTCATTATTAGGGCAGCAAATTAATCTAAATTCTATACAGGCAGTCTGTAGAGTGCTGTATATACTATATATATCATATCATTAAGAATTATTATATAATCCCCTTATGTCAATTAAACAATCACATTCATTTTCCCTAGGTATAGTGGGATTGCCAAACGTAGGGAAGTCAACAATTTTTAACGTTCTAACAAAGATGTCTGTTCCTGCAGAGAATTTTCCTTTCTGTACAATAGATAAGAACGTTGGAGTGGTGCAGGTTCCAGATGAGAGATTAGAGAAATTAGCAAAGCATTTTAATGCTGAGAAGGTCGTCCCTTCTATGATGAGGTTTGTAGATATTGCAGGACTAGTTAAGGGGGCTTCCAAAGGAGAGGGCCTGGGCAACCAATTCCTTTCTCACATTAGAGAAGTGGATGTAATTATGTATGTGCTTAGGGGTTTTGAAAGTGAAAAGATAACTCATGTCTATGACCGAATAGATCCATTGGCAGATTATGAAATTGTTCAGTCAGAATTAATTCTCAAAGATATTGAGAGTGTTGAGAAGAGGATGGGAAGCTCTGAGAAAATGAAGAGAATAGGGGATGAGAAGGCTGGGATAGAAGTGGAATTACTAGAGAAGATATTAGAAGAACTAAACGAAGGAATTCCCGTAATAGATATGAAGCTCAACTCTGAAGAGAAAGAAATTCTTGCGGAACTATCTTTACTTACTAACAAAAAGAGATTCTTCATATTAAACACTAGAGCAGATATAGATAGTGAGAAAATAACCAATTGGAGAGAGGAACTAGAGAAAGAGACTGGAGACAAGGTTTTTGTTGTAGATATTAAGCTCCTTGCGGAAATAGCTGAAATGGAAGATGG
>CAYRDH010000052.1:0-3905 GCA_964423025.1 uncultured Candidatus Saccharibacteria bacterium
TTTTTCAGCATAGTTCCCCAACCTGCTTAATATTATTGCTCAATTATAGCAAATTCGCCGTCAGAATGTGGAATCATTGTTATCCATATCCTCCCACGGTTAAATTGAATGGGGCTGTTTGAAGTATCAAAATACATTGTTCTATCAGTCCTAGAACTCTTTTTCCATGTGGCATCTATAATTTCCCCATCTTGTAATATTGTTGCATCTCCTTGGCCGATAGTTGTAGTTATTAGACGTCCTTTGTCGTCTCCCGAAGGAATGACTTTAACTTCTTGAATGATAACTACCTTCGCTGTAACTTGTGTGTTGGTTTCAGTATCTATATCTGGACTCCCTCCTATTCTTCTGAAGTAACTATTTGTGGATTTGTCATATATCCATTCAGCATTATAGAGACCACCATTTGTAAGCCTGGTGTGGAAGATTGTTTTTACATGTGTTTGGTCTCCTCGATCTTTGATGTCAGTGTCTCTCTTAAAGTCCCAACTGTCTATGGAGGAGGGGAATTCATCCCAGCCCATTCTCTCTCCGTAGTTCCAAGCATTAGTTACTGAACTGTATTCATTATGTGGAGCAACTCTACCACCTTCATTAGATCTCCATGCTCCTATTGTAGTAATCGTTTTAATTCCATATGTATAAACATTACCACAAGCATTAGTTCTAGGATCGTCTGTTTTAGCACAGCCATCATGTATGAGTAGAGGGTCATACGCACTTGCCCACTCTAAGTAATTTTGTCTTAAACTTCTAATAGGGCCAACTTTCTCAGGAGCTTTGCTCCAGAAGATTCCCATCAATCTGGTTATCCCGCTCTCTACATTTGCTTCTATTACAATATCTGCACTATTTAAACCGGATAGAGGTCGCGCATCCACATGATTGTTTATCATTACAGCAACAGGTCTTCTGTCCATCATTTTGTCCATTTCCTGTTTGGAGAAGTACATTCCATTTAATGGGCTCTCTTCTGTTCTAGGCTCTTCGGGTGCAGAGAGTAGCGGGAAGGGTCTTGTAAATATATTTCTATTTTCTTCTGAGATAATGAACATCTCATCAAAACTAAATACTTCACTTAGGGGTTTTGGTTTTAGTCGGTATATTCCAAAGTAATAGAATAGTCCTATTCCAACCAAAGTTAAAATCGCGGTTACTGGGAATATTAGTTTCTTCCAGTTAAATTTCTTTGAGGGATCCTTAATTTTCTTCTCTTTCTTTTCTTTCTTCTTTTTCTCCTTCTTAGGTTTTTTCTCTTTGTCAGTAGCTGCTTCTTCTTTTTGGGTTTCCTCAATAGGAGCTGTTTCTTTCTTGGGTTCTTCTTTAATTTCAGGTTTGGTTTCTTCAGGGGGTGTTTTCTTCTCCTCCTTCATATCGAACTTCTCTAGAACCTTTTCGCTTTTGTCGGAGATCTCAAAATTCTTAGCCATATGACAATATCCTAACACAAGTTAATGAGGTTTTAAACAACCTCTAGAAAGTGGTAATATGTTGTTATATATAAGATTTAATTAAGTAAATAATGAAAAAGAAAGGAGTAATAACTATCCTTTTATTGTTAGCAATAGGGGGATTAATCTTTTTCCTAGTAAGAAGGCCAAAAGAGGATGTAGAGGTTGATGAAAATGAGAACACACAGGTTGAGGAGGTAGAAGATGGTGAAGAAGTAGCTGAGGAGGAAGAAGAGCCAGAGGAAGAGTATGAATATTCTGGGGATACAGACTTTACAGAATTCTCTTCAGATACTCAGGTGCTAGGTGAGGAGACAGAGGCAGGGTTTGCAATTGAGGAATTGGAGGATGTTTCTAGAGATGGTTTCCACCAATTTACATTTACACTTACAACTGAAAGTGAGGAAGAACCATTTGTAACTGCTTCTTATTCACCTAATACTGGGGTGGTGAGGGTAGACTTCCAGGGTATTAGCGGAGACTCTACAGGTATTGGTTACCAGCAAGAGAGAAGGATAGACCAGGAGGGAGTGTTGAGGATATATCACAATATATCTGCAGATGCAGACCAAGAACTTTATGATATTGGAGTTTCTAGATCCACAATTTTCTATCTTACTTCTGAACAGATTGAGGAAGGAAAGTGGTATGTAATACTTCAGGTTAAGTATCCGGGAGCAGCTGATGTCGATGTTGATCTAGGTAGTGAAGATTTTTCTGAAGAAGACCAGAGTATTGTCGGAGTTACAGCAGAAGATGGTGCTACTATCTCTGCCTACACATACAGTGGAGCCGGACTTCTTAAGTTAGTCTGGACAGTAACGAGCCAGGTAGACAATCCTATCCCTTCTGTCCGTGCTACTTACAATGAAGATGACGAATTGGTTGTTACCTTCGACAGTTTAACTACAGACAGAGTCGCAGCATTTGGGGATACTTTAACGCTACCATCTTCTGTTATTGCAGAAGTGGAGAGAGTTGGAGATAGTTCTGTTTACACATTTACTGGTTTAGAAGAGGTTAGAGAGTACAAGCTTAGTGCATCCTTAAGTCCTAACCAGGTGATATTGGAGATTAGGTAACTCACTCAATAAAACGGAAGGAAAGATGGATGAAATCTAAGGGGTGATTAGGATATAATATCTCTTACGGGGTGTAGTTCAGATGGCTAGAACGCTTGCATGGGGTGCAAGAGGTCGCTCGTTCAAGTCGAGTCACCCCGATTTCCTTTTTCAATCCCTCTTACATTCGATCAAGCCCCTCATTAACCGCGTATTTGAATAATTCTGAGAATATTTCAGGATCTATTGTGTAAACTATTGCAAAAGATGTAATAAAGATTGTAACTGCAAGCCACTTTGTAAATTTCCCCCTAGTTCTAGTAAATAAAATTACAGATAGAACCGCCATTGCTGTGGGTCCTACAACTTTAATATCTCCAAGAGGAACCCAATACCCACCGATATTTTTCTGAGTAGTTCCTAGAAATTCAACAAGATTGAAATTAACATTAAACAAAATTAAAAATATTTCTAATATCAAGATCAATACAAGTAAAATAGAAGATGCTTTTGTAGATTTTCCTCCAGTCCTATATGCCTCGTAGAATGCGGCAGGGAGTAATAGAATCACTGGCCATAGAGCATTCCCAGTTAAAAGCCCAACAATAATACCTATTAATGCAAGTATTGTAACCCCAGTACATATGTGTGGAGCATACTTAGTAGGCTTTACTGCATAGCTCCCAATCTTTTGGTTTACACCCATCTATATAATTATTAAATTTAAATGATTAATTAGTTATTAATATTTTATACCTTAAAACGACTTTCCTAACAAATTTGTTTTTGTTTTTACCGACATTGCTGTAATATAATTTGCCAATGAGAAGCAAAAAGAAAAAATTCGAAGAATTAAAAACTTTCAACAACGTCTTTGAATGGAATACCAAGGGTGTTAAGAAAAAGATAAAGAAACTCCTCAAAGGTAAAAACGAAGTTATATTGGAGCTTGGTTGTGGAAAAGGAGAATATACAGTTCAATTGGCAAAGAGATATCCAGAGAAAATATTCATAGGAGTAGATATTCAAGGAGAGAGAATATGGAAGGGAGCTAAAGAGGCAATTGAAGGAAATGTTCTTAATGCATATTTTCTAAGGACTCAGATAGAGAATATTCAAGAATATATTCCAAAGAAAAGTGTTGATGAAATCTGGTTAACATTCCCAGACCCATTTCCAAAAGATAGGCAAGCCAAAAAGAGATTAACATCTCCTAGGTTTTTAGATATGTATAAAAAGATCTTAAAGAAGGGTGGAGTAGTTAATCTTAAAACAGATTCACAAGGATTGTATGAATATACTCTTGAACAGATAGAAGAGAAGAAATTAAAAATTGAAGAGAATAACTCAGATATCTATGCTAGTTCTAATATTGAAGATATTACAGACATAC
>CAYRDH010000053.1:0-3893 GCA_964423025.1 uncultured Candidatus Saccharibacteria bacterium
AATAATGCTAATATTCTCCTGCTTAGTGTGTGGAGTATACATAGAGATTGTTGTGTAAACTGACTTTTTCTGCTAAAATTCCATTCGCAAGATAATTTAAAGTATCTAAGTATTAATGGCGGACAAGAAATTGAAAAATTATGAGATGATGGTGGCTTTAAAACCACTTTTACCAGATGATCTAAGAAAAGAATTACACAAAGAGTTTGTGGACATGGTTCAAGACGATGGTGGAGAGGTTTTAGATGTCGATGTCTGGGGTAAAAGATATTTGGCATACAAGATAAAGGGTCATAATGAAGGTTATTACATAATCTATAACTTCAAAGTTTCCCCAGATAGAGTAGCTGAGATTAAAAGACAAATGCAATTAAAGCAAGAGATATTGAGATTTATGATTGTAGAAATAGAGAATACAGACAAGATTGGGACAGGTATTAAGAAAAAAGAGATAAAAATTTAATAGAGATTTAATAATACGGTTATATAGTTAAAGGTAAGTTAATTTATAAATATTTAAAAAATGGCAGCAAGATCTTTAAATAAAGTTCTCCTTATTGGAAACTTAACCAGGGATCCAGAAATGAGATACACAAATTCTGGGACACCTGTTGTTACATTCGGGATGGCTACTAACAAGTCTTGGAAGGACTCAGATGGTGAGACTAAGGAGTTAGCAGAATTTCATAACTTGGTAGCATGGAATAAGATGGCTGAAATATGTCAGCAACTTTTAGCAAAGGGAATGAAGGTCTATATAGAAGGTTCTTTGAACACAAGGTCATGGGAGGGTGATGACGGTGTTACAAGGTACAAGACAGAAATTAGAATTGATGAGATGATTTTACTAGATAGTAAAGGAAAGGAAGGGGCTGGAATAGATGAGGATATGCAAGGCGGTCGAGATAAGAAAGAAGAGGCTCCTGAGAAGGAAAAGGAGGATGCTCCTGAAGAGGAGAGTAATGATGAAGATCCATTAGAGGAAGATTTACCATTTTAATTTACATTTAAAAGATAGATGGCTGAAGAAGTAAAAAACACAGAAGAGACAAAACCAACATTGACGGATGTCTTTGATGATAGAAAAATAACTGAAGAAAGCGATAACGACACTGACAATACTCAGACCACTGAGAAAAGGAGACCTAGAAGAAGGAGAAGGGTAGTCCAGAACTTGAAATGTCCTCTCTGCGAAGCAGGAATAAAGGATGTTTCTTACAAGGATGTGTACCAACTTAAGAAATATACTTCTGTTAAGGGTAAGATTATCTCTACTGAGAAATCAGGAGTATGTCACAAGCATCAGAGGAGATTAACCAGTGCTATAAAGAGAGCTAGATTTATGGCTTTACTACCGTATTCTTCAGACGAATAATCTTTTAAGCAAATTAAGGAATTGAGAAGGGAGACCCTGGGTCTCCCTTCTTTTATTTATTAAGCTTAGATTATTGTTTTTATTGAAAATAAAGCTACTTTTGAGTAATATAATATAACGATGCCAAAACTGCCTTTACTTGAAAAAAATGCATATTTAAGCCTGGTTATAAAAGATAATGGTCTGTGGGCCCATTTGGCCTACACTGACCATAACGCGAGGAGAGAGTATATCCTTGGAGATTTTACAGATCTACACCCACTTAGACACCGGTTAGATGACGATGTTTTTACTAGAGAATTCTGGTACAACTATTTTGACAATCTAGAGAGAGTATTCAATTGGGATATAGTAGACAGAGATAAGAATTCAATATTCACCTTTCGCCAATTTAAAAATGAAGGCGATGGTGTTAACGGAATAAGGGTCCAAATAGATGACAACCAAGAATTCTTTGACAGGATATTTGCCTCTATAAGGAACTTTTCTAAAGATATCTCCCTTAGAGTAATCGATGATAGATACATGCAAGAAACCCTTGAGGAACTGATAGAGAAGGGTGAATATGAGGACATTATGTATGTAGATATGGATTTAACAGATTTCTCAATATTTAGAGTAAGAAAGCAGTATGACAAGAAAGAGAAAGCAGAAAAGAAAGTTTTCTCTAGGGCCAAAATAAGTTGGAAGAATAGCCTTTCTTTAATAGATAGTGTTAAGGATTCTAGATTTAAAGCTTTTCTAGGAACAGATCTTAACCAGAAAGAGATATTTAATTACTGGAGTAATTTCGTTTTTAATAGAGTCCTCTCTTCTGAGGATCCTAATATCTTAGACATATTAAGATCTTATTCAACAATACAGAATCACTCACTATTCAGGGACAACAAAGAGAAACTAGAAGGTTTCGGGGTCTCCGGAAAGGAGAGCTGTTTAATAATCTCGGGATACATTCCTCAAGTATTAGGTAAATCTAAAACGCTTCTCACATTAATTGACGGATTAGAGCTAGAAGGCTCTTTTGACTGTACCTGGGATTTGGATATGAGATTACTATCCTATGGAAAGAGTTATGTTCATGCTACAAGATCCGTAGATGTTATTCTAACAAGTAAAGTTATGCACCCAAGTTTTACCAAGATAGTAATCCCTCGTCATAAAGTTACAACGCCGAACAAGGTAATCTTTAATGGAAAGATTGAATCTCTTGAACAGAATGAAAGTGAAATTTTAGCAATCTCATGCAAATTCAATTACATTGATCTTCCTGACCAAGAAAAGTTTGTAATGAGTGGTGTTCTTAAAGATGGTTTCAAGGTTCCTCCAGAGAAAGGTGCGGGAGTAGATTTGGTCTCTTCAAAGGAAGGAAAGAGATATGAATCTGTATTAATAGATGTTCGACCTAGGCCAATTGTATATGGTCCAGATAGTTATTCTAATAAATCTAAATTACAAAATTGGATGAGATGATAGTAAGAAGAAAGATTTTTGAAAAATATAAAGATTACCATTTTAGTATCCCATACCAATCAGGAGATAAAGTTAGTGTGAAGGTGGGGGAGAGCATAAAGAAAGGGGAAGAGATATTAACAAAGAGTGGGAGTCATATAACACACTCTTTCTATCTCCCAGAAGAGATTGATGTCCAGATTTCTAAACTAAAGGAACATATAAACTGCATCGATGGGGAGCTTGTCGAAAAAGGAGATGTTCTTGTAGAAAGGGTTATGTCAGGAGGCCTCTCTGTAAAGAAGGTTGTATCTCCCGTTCAGGGAGTTGTAGATCTTTCTAGATTAAAGAGTGGTTACTTAGATATTCTGGGAGAGGAAGAGGACACTGTTGTTAAGAGTAGCTTTGAGGGAGTAGTAGAAGGTATAGACCCTATAGATGGTATCAATATTATTTCAGATTCCTATGCTTTGGACGTACTATCTATATCAGACATCAATAATAGGGGTAAAAAGGAGAGAAGAATAGTAGGGGAGTTTTCTGTAATTGGAAATGGTATAGATTTAGTCTTAAGAGCAGACGAAGAAAGCTATAGAGATAAAATTGTTTTTACAGGGAAATATCTTCATCCGGAATTGCTCTATGATTTATTTCAGAAGGGTGCCCTTTTTGTATTAACTTATTCCATGGACTACATCGATTTTAGAAAACAAGGTCTTCCTGTTGGCATAGTAGGTGGTTTCGGTGAAATATATTCCAGTAAAGAGATTACAAAATTAATAGCCTCAATGAATGGGACATTTGTTGTAGTAGACTATGATGAAAGCCAAATATTTTTTATCACAAATAACGAAACATACACGACAAAGGAGGAATTATTTGTTAAGACTGCAGTTGGAAGTAAAGTAATTTCAAGATCCCTTTCTAATTATGGAATGTTAGGAAAGGTTGTAGGGGTGGAAGAAGAGAGTAGCTATATAAATGTTGAATGGGAAGGCGGTCAGAGGACAATAATAAATATTGGAAGTGTTGAGTTTGTCTCCATCTAGAATTCGAGTATATAATGAAG
>CAYRDH010000054.1:0-3863 GCA_964423025.1 uncultured Candidatus Saccharibacteria bacterium
CTTATTCTGTCTAAGGTCTTTAATAGATGTCTTAAGATTTGGCATTTTAATTAGAAATATATATGTAAAGTAAATAACTTGTAAGTCAGAGTATTATATATATTATGTCTTTATTTGTAAACAATTTTATTTGTGTTACACTATTTCTATGAGGAGGAGTAGATTGCTCAAGTTTTTTTTGTTTCTGTTTTTTGTGTTTTCGGTTGCTTCGGCAACGTCTGTCTACGTGATCTATTACGGAGGGGGAATGGAAGAAGATGACTCCGAGAATGTCCTTGGGGTTAGGAATCCAACTGGGGTTCCTTACATAATTAACTTACCCCCTTTAGTAGTTAGAGAAGGAGAGATTTACGAGTATAGGGTAAGGATTTTGGATAGCGATACAGAACTTCGGGAACTTGAATTAGAGTATGTAGATGGTCCGGAATGGCTTAATCTGGAGGGATTCGTTTTAAAAGGTGTTGCTCCGAGTGGGAGTAGGGGGACTTATAAAATTGTTTTGACTGTTTCGGATGGGTATAATAACTCTACTAAAGAGGAATATATATTAGTAGAGGAGAGTTTAGAGGATGTCGAAGAATAAAAAAAAGATTTACATTTTAGCTGTTCTAGCGTTTGTACTCTTAATTACAGGACTCTTTTTGTTGTTTCGAAATGATATTGAGGAGCTAGAGGTTAAGGGTGTGACTGGTAAGGATTGTATCCCTTTTAATATTTTTGTTATGCCTGGTGAAACGGATTACTCTGTTGAGATATCATGGAAGACTAGGTCCGAATGTCTAGGTTTCATTCTTTATGGTCAAGATCGAGGGAATTTAGATATGGTTGCTGTAGATTTGGTGAATAAGAGTAGTTCCAGGAATCACAACGTAACGATAGATAGATTGCTCAGGAAGGAGAGATATTACTTTCTAGTGAACTCTCATGATCAGGCTTATGGTAATAATGGTTCCCCTCTCGAATTCGTTATAGAAGATCTTTAGGATTTATTTTTCTTGTTTTTAGAAACCTTCCTTACTAACTTTGTCTCGAAGTATTTCTTGGGCTTGAATATTCTCCATGAGAAGACCTCTGCTTCTTTGTAAGCGCTAGAGCTCATTAATTTCTCCATTATTATCTGACCCATAGGTTTAGAGTAGATATACCAACCAACGAGTATGACGGCTATCCCTAATAAGATTCTGTCAATTACAGAGTCGAATATCCCTGTTTCTGGAGTGGTTTCAGAATCTGGTTCTTCGACGACTGGTGTCTCATCCTCGTCCTCTGTAGGAGGTTCGGCACCAGAACAACTTTGTGCGACATTTAATACAAGTTCTGCCCTGAGCGTTTCTGGGTCGGCAGGTATTTCTGCTGGCGTTATGACTACTTCATTTTGATTTTCTCCTGTTAGGGCATCCTCACCGGCTTCAGACATGAATACTATGGTTAGTGTTTGTCCACTATTGACTGACCAACCTCCTGTTTTCTCCCATACGACCTCTTGAGTCTCCCCTATGTCTGTTGTCGTTACGAATTCTGTATCGGTTACCTTGACCCCATTAATCTTTGTTGAATCTGTTACGTATGTAAAGCCCATGGGAAGTTTGTCTTTGATGGAGTAGATTATCTGGGCAGTAGAACTATCGTTTACAGTTTTAAGGGTAAATTCTGCGATATTCTCTGGAGTTACTCTCTCAACACAACTGACATTTGAAGTCTTTGAAACCCTGAATTTAGACTCTTCTGCCTCTTGTAGGTCTTCTGAGGTTGGATCTATTTGTGGAAAGTTAAATGAGGTATTTACTGTCCCTATAACTTCTGTATCCGACCGGACCTCTGCTGTTAGTTCTATGTTTCCGACCTTCTTGTCAAGCTGAGAGAAATTCAAGTCTGTACTGAAGTTTTGGCTGTTGTATAGATCTTGCTCCAGTATTGAGATTTCTCCCTTTGAGCTATCTATTGTAAAACCTTCTGTCATTGAGAGATCTCCGATGGTCGAATCTTTAAGACTAAAGGAGAATCTTATTGTTAAATTAGTATCTTCTTTTATATTCCCAATACCGATTTTTATTCTAGATATTCTGTAGGTATCGTTGTCTTTTCTCGTTTGTACCTGCATTGTACTAACACTAGCGGAAGTAGTCTGTTCAACCTCAATAAGTCTTCTACAAATTGGAGAATTTATTTGGTTTGCACTATTATCCGAAGCTGTTGCAAAAATGTTGAGAGTAGATGTGTCTAATTCTGTGTATTTTTTTGTAATAGTGAATGAATCAGGGGATATTGAATCGGGTTCTACTTCTTGGTTATTGATTACAAATTTGTGATTTGTATAAACAGCGTCAAACTTGGCCTCTATCGTGAGTTCTTTCTCGCTCACAGGAATTTTACCTGTAACAATTTTCCCTGCACTGTCCTTTATTGTCATCTCTGTACATCTGCTGTCTTGAACGACAGGGATAGTACATATTTGATAGAGACTTTGTTGTGTTGTGCTATTTAACAGATTTGTTGAAAGGCTGTCTACCGAACAGGAAGCACTACAATTTTGGTTGCTAGGGACGGTGTTCAGTTTGAAAGAGAAACCTCTTCTAGGATCTCCACACTCTGACACCACCTCAGGGTCGATATAATAACATGCGCAGGTTGTTTCCGTTATGGCCTGTTCGTCCTCTGGTTCCTCTAAGGTATAAAAATAAACTGCTGATATAATAAGTCCTATACCCAAAATAGCAGCAATTATGATTAATAGGGTGGTACTCTTTTTCTTTTCACTTGTAGTGGAAATTCTTCTGACTTCTTCCATTAAGAGCAGTAAAAACTTATGCTTCCCTAAAGTTTAGTTTAATGAGAGGAGAGTGTCAACTAAGAACCTTGGGAAAGTTGTTCTTAAGGGGAGAAAGATTTTTATAGGAATGGGCATATCAGGGTGAGTCCAAGATTTGGCTCAATCTTTCCTGTTTTAATTTGATAGTCTAGGTTAGAAAGTTTAGAGTAAAGCAGTCTTAATTTCTCTTCGGAGTATTGTTTGGAAGCTTTTATCAGAGAAGGTGTTGTAAATGGGGGTATTTTTAATAGAGAAGAGATCTCCTTATATCCGTTGCCTTCCTCGTCCAAACTTTTAGTTAAGTAGAGGAGTCTTAGATTTCTTGCAAGCATAGAGAGGATGTAGTTTGCATCGGTTCCTTGTGCTGCTAGTCTTTCTAGAATGGTAATGCTTCTTTTTTTGTCTTGTGTGTTTATGGCATCTGTGAGGTCCCAGATTTCTTCCTCTAAGGTGTCTGCTGTAAGTTCTTCGATATCCTCTTTTCGAATTATTATATTGGGGTTATGCAATTTAAATTTTTCTATTTCGTTCTTGCATCTCTCTGGGTCGTAGTTTGTTCTCTCAGCAAGTCTTTTAGTTACAGCTTGATCTATTTTAAGTCCTTGCTTGTCTAATTCTTTCCTTAACCAAGTGAAAAAGGTTCTCTTATTAAGCTCGTTTAGTTCTTCTATGGCTTTGTTCTTTTTGAAGAATTTGTAATATTTTGTGTTTGATCTTATTTTCTGATCTTCCCAAATTATTATGTGGTCATCGTTTTTTCCCTCCTCAAGAATGTCCAAGAGTGTCTCCGTTAAGATTGCTCTTTCTTTATTTCTGTATAACCTTTTAATTAGAATCATCCTTTTTGTGGAGAAGAGGGAAGGGGAAGTGAGAAAGTCTACTATCTCGCGAGGATCTTTAGAGTCTGCGTTGAGGATGTCTGCATTTATTGTTGGGTTTTCTTTCTTGAGGTTGCTTAAATGTGAGTGGACCTCTTCCAACGATAGATATGTCGAATTCCCATGATAAAGTTTGTATTCCACTTTTATTCCTCCTCAGTTACAATGTTACTTCC
>CAYRDH010000055.1:0-3732 GCA_964423025.1 uncultured Candidatus Saccharibacteria bacterium
GAATTTCTTTGGCAGGAGGGCCATACAGTGCATGTAACCCACGAAGAGGCCCAGAAAGAGGTTCTAGACAGATTGAATATGTATGTAGAATTCGCTAGGGAATTTCTTGCTATGGAGACATATTACGGTAGGAAGTCAGAAGCAGAGAAGTTTGCTGGGGCTGTAGATACCTACGGGGTTGAGGCTATGATGCAAGATGGAAAAGCCTTACAATTTGGAACTTCACACGACCTTGGGCAGAATTTTGCAAAGGTTTTTAATATCCAATTCGCAGATCAGAATGGTGAACTACAACACCCATGGCAAACAAGTTGGGGTGTTAGCACTAGAATGCTTGGGGCTTTAGTAATGACACATAGTGACGACAAGGGCTTGGTTTTGCCACCTAGTGTTGCCCCAATAAAGGTTGTTCTTGTACCAATATTTAAGGATTCTAACAAGGACAAAGTCCTTACATATACTAAGGATGTATATAAGCAGTTAGAAGCTGAAATAGGGGCTTTAAAACTGGATGACAGAGACTTTGTCTCTCCAGGATTCAAATTCAACGAGTGGGAGAAGAAGGGAGTTCCTGTCAGGATAGAAATAGGAGAGAGGGATATAGAGAACGGTGGAGTTGTAGTTGTAAGAAGAGACACACTCGAAAAGAAAGAAATTAAGTTTGGGGATCTAAAAGAAACTGTAATGAAAATCTTAGAAGAGATGCAAAAAGATCTCTATGAGAAATCAAAACAGGTTCTAGTATCAAAAACCTATAGAGTAGAGGACTACGAAGAGTTCAAAAAGGTTTTCTCAGGAGAAGGAGGTTTCGCAAGAGCAGGGTGGTGTGGTGATGAAAAGTGTGAGGAGGGTATCAAGTATGACACGAAAGCTACAACCAGATGTCTAACCAAGGATGGAGAAGGAGTCAAGGGCAAATGCATCTACTGTGGGAAGGAGAGCAAGGACGAATGGATTTTTGCAAAGGCATACTAAGTGAAACGGACCGTAATTTCAATATGTTAAAAATTTTCCTCTTGTTCAATCTTCATATACTCACCATTCTAAATATTTAAACACCCAAGAGGTAGAAACTCGTTTAAGGCCTCTTTAAAAGGAAAGTTTTTTGTATGTTTCTTTTTGAACAGGAGGATGAACAAGTTTTTAGATTTCTCTTTTCTTAAGAATGCCTTTCGTTTCACACTCCATTGGAGAGGGGGTGTTATATAAATGATGAGATTGTTCTAGGGGGTTATTTTATTTCTCCCTTTCTTCCGTTGTTTTCAATATATCCCTTCAAATATTGCCCTGTATAACTAGCTTTCTTAGACATAATATCTTCTACAGTCCCCTCGGCAACAATTTCTCCACCTTTTTCGCCTCCTTCAGGTCCGAGATCTACTATCCAGTCGGAGAGTTTAATTACATCTAGATTGTGTTCGACAATGAGAACTGTGTTCCCCTTGTTAACTAGCCCTCTTAAAATCTTCATTAACTTATCTACGTCATGATAATGTAGGCCTGTAGTAGGCTCGTCCAAGACATAGAGAGTATGACCGGTAGAGTTCTTAGAGAGCTCTTTGGCTAGTTTAATCCTCTGTGATTCACCACCCGAGAGAGTAAGTGAAGATTGACCTAGTTCTATGTATCCAAGTCCAACTTTGCTTAGTATATCAAGCTTTTTCTTTATTGCAGGTATGTTTTTAAAGAAATCTCTAGCCTCGTCAACTGTCATTTTTAGCGTATCTGCAATGTTTTTGCCCTTAAAGTCTATTTGAAGAGTCTCTTTGTTATATCTGGACCCATGACATTCATCACAGGTGATATACATGTCGGGTAGGAATTGCATTTCAATTTTTAACTCTCCATCTCCCTTACACTTTTCACATCGACCACCTTTAACATTGAAACTGAATCTCCCCTGTTTGTATCCTCGAGCTTGTGCCTCCTTGGTCTCTGAGTAAAGTTTGCGAATAGGGGTGAAGATACCTGTGTATGTAGCTGGGTTGGATCTGGGAGTTCGGCCTATAGGGGACTGATCGATACCTATTACTTTATCTATATTCTCGACCCCTTCTATTCCATCATAGTCGCCTTCAACCCTCTTTGCATTCATGATTTGGTTTGCTAATACAGGATAAAGGGTATCATCTATCAGTGAGGACTTCCCACTGCCAGAAACTCCAGTGATGGAAATAAGCTTATTTAGCGGGATTTCTAGAGTCAGGTTTTTAAGGTTGTGTGTTCTTATTCCAGAAATTTTGATTTCTCTCTTTTTCCCTTCAAAATCCTTTTTCTTAATATCTTGCCCTACAACAAGGGATTTATTGAGGTATTTTGCAGTAAGAGATTTTGAGTGCTTAATGTCCTCGTATGTTCCTTCTGCGACGATTTCCCCGCCAAGTTTGCCTGCTCCAGGGCCTACGTCTATGATCCAGTCAGAATGACTCATAGTTTCAGAGTCGTGTTCAACAATTACCACAGTATTATCTATATCTCGGAGGTCTTTTAAGGAAGAGATTAGCTTCGAAATATCTCTAGGGTGCAGCCCAATGGAGGGTTCATCCAGAACATAAAGGACTCCTGATAATCCTGTTCCTATCTGGGAAGCCAATCTAATTCTTTGTGACTCTCCTCCGGATAGGGTGTTTGCTTGTCTCGAAAGAGTTAAGTATTCTAGTCCGACATTTGTAAGGAAATTCAATCTGTTTAATATTTCTTTAACTATTGGTTTTGCTATCTCTTTCTTATTCCCAGTTAGCTTTAGATTGGATAAGAACTCTTTTGCTTCTCCAATTGGCATTTCTGTTATATCGTTAATGTTTTTGTCATCTATAGTTACCTCTAAAGAGTAGGGTTTAAGTTTCCTCCCTAAACATATAGGACAGTTTTTCTCTACCATATACTTCTCCGTTTCCTTCCTAGAGTATTCAGAGGAAGTTTCTTTGTATCTTCTCTTCATTTCAGGGATAACGCCTTCATAATCAGTGTTGTAAGTGTTCGTCCTTCCGAACCTATTGGTATATTCAATTGTGTATGGTGGCCTAGCTCCTATCCCATAGAATACTAAGTCAAAGATTTCTTTCGGATACCTTCCTATAGGAGTTTTTAGGTCGAAATTGTGTTCCTTGGCAACCTCCTTTAGTATCCTAGATGTCCAACTGTCCTTTGTCGTTCTATTCCCCCATGGGAATATTCCTCCCTCGTTTATTGTTAGGCTAGGGTTATATATTAGGCTAATATCAATCTCTTTTAATGTTCCAAGGCCTGTGCATTCAGGACATGCACCCTCTGGAGCGTTGAAAGAAAATGATGCTGGAGTGATCTTAGGGTAGGAAATACCACATTTGAGACAGGTATTATTCTCTGAAAAGAATAAGCTTTCCCCATCTTCCAAGATAATCTTAACCTCGCCATCAGATTCGGTTGTGGCCAACTCTATGGCGTCAACAAGCCTTTTGTGGAACTCTTTTGTATCAATATCTCTCGTATGAAGTCTGTCTACAACTAAATCTACAGTATGTTTTTTGTTTTCATCTAGATTCAGATCTTCTATGTCATCTAGCATGTAAAGATCTCCGTCAACCATCACTCTGAGGAATCCTTGGTTGAGGAGTCTGTCAAAAAGTGAAATAAACTGTCCCTTACGGTTTTTTATGAGGGGTGAAACTATCTGGATTTTTTGCGTGGAACCTTTCAGGTGGTTGTTCACTTTTTTTGTTATTTCTTCTATGGTCTGTGCTTGAATCTCTG
>CAYRDH010000056.1:0-3571 GCA_964423025.1 uncultured Candidatus Saccharibacteria bacterium
ACTACACCTATTATTACCATCCAGTATGTTGCTGGTATTGTTTCCATATTTATTTGATTTTTAAATTATGCCTTACACTAAAGGATAGCAGAAGATATGGGTTATTTCTAGTAACCCATATCTCTATTTAGATAAATATCTTGTATTTACTACTGACTTCCTAACTTAGGTTGCCAGTTACCTCTTCCTTCTAAGACTCTTACAAAGACAGCTTCTAGGGAATTTATTGGGAAGTCAAAACCGTATTCCTGTCCTTCTGAGAATTGGAAGCCTTCATAACTCTGTTTCTCTTTTTCCCATTTAGATACATTGTCTGCTGTAAAATTAGCAGCATTTATATCTGCTATCATGGTTTTAGCTGTGTATGTTTTTACTCCTGTTCCATACAATCCTATTAGGTTCCAACCTTCAAAGAGTGTTACTGGAGCACTGTCTCCTGCACTCTCGTATTTTACTGGTTGACCTGTTAGGGTTATTGAGACATCTTCTTTTGCTTTGATTACATAGCCTTGACCTGGGAGAAGCTGGAAATCGTTAGCACCATATAACTCGCTATTCTGACCAACCATCTTCCATCTTCCATCATATTTTGAGACTGAATAAATTGCATTGTCATATCTTTCATTTAATCCTAATAGCAATGCTGCTGCTGAGCTTATATCATAATCCGTCTGGACCAGGAATGGGAAAGCAACAAAGTTAAAACCTTTCTTCAGAGAATACGTGTAAACCAATTCGACTGGGGAGATATTTAATATAGCAGCATTCCCTCCCAAATTGGTATCCACACCCTCATCGTATTGCCCATTCTCATTCACATCTATGTACAATAATGTTTGAACCTGTTCTCCAGCGTTATCAACTCGAACAGAGTATGTCTCCCCTTCGTATTCTACAACATACACTCCTAAGGGAAGATTAACAAACATTCCTGTCTCTGAATCTAACAGATATTGTATTCCTCCATCTAGAGCGTACAAACCCTTGACATACCTGCCCGACGAGAATAGCCCTATTGAATCCTTTTCGGGAAGATTCAAAACAACAGGGGGGGCACCATTACAGAATAACCCATCACTCCCCCAAGGATTGACCCCCTCTTTACAAGTGAGTCCACTCTTCCAGCAGACCTGTCCCTCCTCAGACCCATTCTTACAATTTCTCCACTGAGCATTAGCTGCCCCAAGGATTGGATTCAACCCTGTCTCGCGACACCATTCGCCAGGATAACTATACCTATCGAAACCACCGATACAATTACACAGCTCCACTTCATATCCTAGAACATCATGCTTCGGACATTTAGTTCCTGCTGGGATTGAAGGATTCGCTTTCAAGGGAATAAACTTTCCCCCTTCAGGGTTCTCATAATCCACAATGACAGAACGCTCATCATAACAGACTCTCGGATTTCCACAATTGTCTACCAGTGACAACTTATAACAGTTAGTCTCTCCAACAACAGGAACACAGGAATCTAGATTATAAGTATCATCCAACTCTGCACAGCTCTTTGTACATGCTATTAAATCGCCAGGTTGCCAACATCGAATTGTTCCCCCACATCCGTCTTGAAAAGTCACGTTAGGGCAAGTGTGCTTGGCTACTTCGCAAGTATCCAGGAGGTACCCTGACCTTGGATCTTCCGGATTATTCAAGTTTCTAACAGCCTCAACACAGTTAAAAGGAACACATTCCCCTCTCTTCCAACAAGTCATATTACTACCACAGCCATTACTGAATGATCCTGAGCTACAACTATGGCCACCACTCTCACAGGAAGTTTTTGACGCATAAGTATGCGTTCCATTACTAGCTTCGCTACAAGTATCTGGAGTACATCCATTTCTTTTCCAACAAGTCTTGGTCCCACTACATCCATCATTGAAGGTACCAGAACTACATGTGTAACCACCTGTCTCGCATGCCGTTTCGGAAGAATGAACATAGATACCATTGCTAGCTTGTGCACAAGTTTTCTGATTACAACTACTTCTCTCCCAACATGTTATCAAACCCTCACAACCATTAGAGAGTCCTGCATTCTTAGTACATGTAAATTCCCCCCCGTCTGTGCAGGTCGTCGATAAGGAATATTGGGAATAACTAGCACATGTCTTTGGTGTACAAGCTGTCCTTTTCGCACAATTTTTTGCAGGATCATACTTTGTATTATCAGTTACCCATTTCCCAACATCATAACCATTTGCGTGGGGGACCTTACTACACACTTTACAATCAGTTCCTACCTTTTCGACAGTATCTAGTGCAACTCCTCCACAGGTTATCGGATTCTCTGGGGTAGAAGGAGCCCCTGTACAATTTCTCGCAGACAAAGTTCCCTGTGGGCAATTACAATCATACCAATAACCATCATCACACTTCCTCTGGCAAGGACCGCAATATCCTACGAACTGACAGGTATTTGTTGGCTCTCCACACCCAGATGGAGTCTCTCCTACTGGTCTAGCAGCCAAAACTGCCTGGATAAAAGGATTGGACAGTAATCCGAATTCAACCCCCTGCCTTTCCATCGGGTTCTGAACATCTATAACATTAGCCTTCTCAGGGAAATTAACCACTACCGGTTCAGCAGGGGACATCGACAAATCTTCACTTCTCACATCCCAAATACCGTACTCGCCAGCGTCTACAACCAAATCCACAAAAATTTCACTATCCACTGTCCCATATGTCTCTAGAAAAGACTGTCCTGAGGAATCTCTTGCCATAGAAACATCCATATACCAATTACCATCTTCAGTAACAGGGCTTGAAAAAACAGAACTGCTTTCCTCCGTTAGCTCGTCATAGTAGTTAAAGTATACAATCGCATCGGATACTGGGAGTAGATCTTCAAGAGGTTTCTCGTAACTACCTCCCGCATCCTTAACAGAGCCATACGCTGGATAGGGAGATTCTATAGATTCGGGGACGACAAGAGTTTTTACTACCTTAGCTCTGTTTATATCCTTGACCCTTGGGAAAAGTAATTGATCTCCAACCATAAAAGAATATTCCGTCTCTGAGTCTAATCCTGTTATCGTAACATGGTGGGTATAATACTCCCCCATATCCTCAACAACTATCTCTGTCTCAAAATCATCCATAGTAAGAGACAAATCCTCCCTACTAGTGCCAGCCTTAGCCGCTGCATTCAATTCGGCCACCCTAACATCCCTAGTATCATAAAACCTCTCCCCTCCCAAACCCAAAACAGTTAATGGTAATAACGTATCCCCTTCAAAAGCTAATGCTGTAGCAGAAGTAGGACTCTTAGTATTCCAACTTACCGTTACAGAACTAGATGTTACGTTCGTAAACCTAACATCCCTAGGTGCTATACGAAAATATTCGTAAACACCAAAACCAATAATTCCAAGAAGCAACAATAAAATCAAAGGCAACGCAAACTTAAACGGACTCTTTTTCTTTTGGTCCGCCTGATCAACATTTTCCATATATAAAGGAAGTTAAATTATATATTAATATCTAACCTTAAAAACAGTAACCTGTCAATATTAATGATATAATCACATATGCAAAAATTCTTTATTAGACACAAACTCTC
>CAYRDH010000057.1:0-1419 GCA_964423025.1 uncultured Candidatus Saccharibacteria bacterium
AGAATACATGCTAGTACCTAATATGGAGACCTTTGAAAACTTCGCAGAAGCTCTAAGGGCAAGTACTGAGGTATTCCACTCAATACATGAGATATTGGACTCTAAACAATACTCCGTAGGATTGGGATTAGAAGGTGGTTACGCTCCAAAGGAGTTAAAGAGTAATGAAGAGGCATTTGAAATAATCTTGGAGGCTATAAAGAAAGCTGGCTTTGAGACTAATACACACTTTACCCTAGCACTAGATCTTGCTTCCTCAGAATTCTTCAATGAGGATAAGAACGTTTACCATCTAAAACGCGAAGATGAAATCCTAAGTAGAGATGAGTTAATTGCACTTCAAGAAGACTGGGTTAGTAAATACCCAATAAAATCTATAGAGGACCCCCTCTACGAAGATGATTGGGAGGGATGGAGCTTGTATACACAAAAACTTGGAGAGAAAATAATGGTTGTAGGAGATGACTTAATAACAACAAATACAAAAAGAATTAAGAAAGCCTTAGAGAATAAAAGCATTACTTCTGTTTTAGTCAAATTAAACCAGATAGGAACAGTATCGGAAACCTTAGATGCGATCAGGACAACAGTAGAAAACGATCTAAACGCTATAGTCTCACACAGAAGTGGAGAAACTAATGATGATTTTATAGCAGATTTAGTTATAGCTACACCTGCTCAATTATGTAAATTTGGAGCCCCAAGTAGGGGGGAAAGAATTGTTAAATATAATAGACTATTAGATATAGAACAGAGGTTGGGAGCGTAGCACAACCTTCAAACCGACAGGATTTAAAATGTTAATCTAGGTACTCTATCTACCTTCTCAATCCCCTCTTTTTCCACTAAATAATCTCCCAATTGAATCTTATAATACCCTACTAAACCAACCATAGCTGCATTATCCCCCCTATACTCCTTAGCTGGATACAAATAATTCAAACCATAAGACCTAACTACCCTACCAATCTCCCTTAAAATCTCCTCACTGTTAAAAACTCCTCCACCTACAAATACACTCCTTACATCCCCATACTCCTGTATTGCAGATTCTAATTTAATAACCAAAGATTCTAAAATTGCGTCCATAAACCCCCTACAGAAATCATAAACCCATTCCTTATCTTTCCTTCCCTCTTCTCTTAACTCCTTTGTCTTGTAAAGTGCTGCTGTCTTTAAACCAGAGTAGCTGAAGTTCAGGTCATTAGAATTCTTCATAGGTATCGGGAACTCTATTACCCCACTCTTACCCTTCTTCGCAAATTCTGTTAGAGTTGGTCCCCCTGGGTAACCAAAATTAAGGATTCTACCTACCTTGTCAAAAGCTTCACCTACAGCATCGTCCAAAGTTTGTCCTAACTTAAGATAATCTCCAACCTTCTTCACATATATTAACTCTGTATGCTTACCAGATATTAA
>CAYRDH010000057.1:1519-3553 GCA_964423025.1 uncultured Candidatus Saccharibacteria bacterium
ACAGAGGTATCATCGCAGCTTGTATCAAATGCCAATATTAGTGGCTGTTTATTATCCATATATTTCTATATTCCTTTCTTCTAAAGATAGATATTTAATAACTACTTTGTATATAGGGACATTCATATTGTCACAGAGTGCAGATATCTCCTGGTAGAATTTGTCTGCCCACTCTATTAAAACAATATTCCCTTCTTCTAAGTTCTGGATTAAACCAGAGTGTTCTAATTCTTCCTCCTGTAATTTCCAGGTGTCCATATGTGCAAGAACTCTCTCTTTATTTTCCTCAGTATAGTTATATTCATTTATTATGGTATACGTTGGAGAATTAACTACCTCCTCTACTCCTAATGCCTTACCGACACCCTTGGCAAATTGGGTCTTACCAGCTCCTAGCTCCCCGCTTAAGGCAACTACTACTGGTTGATGACCAGTTAGGTATTCTTTTGCAAATTTCTCTCCTAGGGCGATTGTCTCTTTTGGTGTTTTAGTTTTAATTTCTTCTATTTTCTTGTTTTTAACAAGAGCATCTTCAAATTCTACTCTCCCCTGTCTTAGAACAGAGAGTTGGTTTAGTGTTGTATCTAGAACTGTAGATGGTTGGTTCTTAGGTAGTGTTCCAGCATCTAAGAAGAGATCTATTAGCTCTAAGCTTTTCTTTGGTAAATCTTTTATTAATTGCTGTATGTCGTATGGTGGGGATTTGTAAGAAACGTTTGCAGAAGTTGCTGTTATTGGTTTTCCAAATTGTTCTAGCATTTCTAGTGTGAATAGGTAGTCTGGGTATCTTACTCCTACAGAGTTTTGCATGGATACTACTGGTGGGACTAGTTTTCCTTTGCTCATAGATATTACTGTTATTGGTCCTGGTAGGTAGTTTTCATAGAGGTTGTCTGCCATTTCATTAATATCTACATACTCTTCTGCCATTTTTCTGTTTGCTACTGCTATGGAGATTGGTTTGGATCCTCTTAGTTTTTTATATTGCATTAACTTCTTTAATGCTTCTGGGTTTGTGGCATCTCCTCCTAGTCCGTAACAGGTTTCTGTTGGGTATACAATTAAGCCACCGTTATTGAGTACTTCAACGGTTTTTTTGATTGCAAGATCTTTATCTTTTTTGGTATCTATTATGTTCATGGTATAATAGCTATTATACTAGGAATGGGTCAAAATGCCCATATTCCAAGATTTTTAAGTTTTAAAAGGAGAAATACCATGTCAGTATTACATTTAACAAGCTCTGACTTTAAGGAGCAGATTACAGATTACGAAGGAGTTGCTTTAGTTGACTTCTGGGCACCTTGGTGTGGACCATGTCAGATGGTTGGCCCGGTTATTGAGAATGTTGCAAACGAGATGGGGAAAAAGGTTAAGGTAGGAAAGGTTAATGTGGATGAGGAGGGAGCTTTAGCTCAGGAGTACCAGATTATGAGTATACCTGCTGTTTTTGTGTTTAAGGATGGTGAAGTTGTAGAAAGATTGATAGGTGCAATGGCAATGGATAGTTATACAGAGGCTATAAATAAGCATTTGTAAAATTGTCATTTAAAACATATTTTGATATACTTTCTGCTTGTAAGGAGTGGTAGCTCAATTGGTTAGAGCATCGCACTGTCACTGCGAAGGCTGCGGGTTCGAGTCCCGTCCATTCCGCCAAATCTCTTAGGTTCCTCTTAGACCCGTCCACTATACTCAAAGATCCCTTTGTTACTCGATACGTTTACCCCTAAAAACAAGAGTGTTCAAATTTATATCCTGGTGGATGAAAAAGTCTGAAAAAGTGATGTTTTTTAAGCCCTTCGGTTCGAAGGTAGAATGCTGATTTGGTACACCAAAAAGAGTATTACTTACAATCGCCCTCGGTAAATACAACTAGAAATTCCTCTCCCGTTTCCCTTACTGTGTAAAAATATTCCATATTAACTCCTCCTTTTAGAGCATTGGAGATATCTCTATCTGCACATATACCATCCTTAACAAAGTCTCTGAGAAGTTCCTCCGAAACTGGTCTTTCACCTAGATTGTATAGTT
>CAYRDH010000058.1:0-3462 GCA_964423025.1 uncultured Candidatus Saccharibacteria bacterium
TTCCAATCCTGGACATAGTCCAACAAAGATATTAATAAAAGGAAAGGAAATAAAAATGGCAGAAGTCAAAAAAGAAGTCTCAAAGAAAGCTGGGACTAAAAACAAAAGTTTTCAATTACCAGAAATTATAGATTTCCTCAAAGCAGGAGTTCACTTCGGGCACAAGAAAAGTGCTTGGAACCCTAGAATGGGAAAATATATCTATGAGGTCAGAAATGGTATTCACATTATAGACCTTGTTCAAACAAGAGAAATCTTGGGAGATGTTTTAGAGCAGTTAGAAAAGTATTCTAACAATGGAAATATCCTTATCGTTGGGACTAAAGGTCAGGCAGCTTCTGTAGTAGAAAAAGTGGCAGAAGAGAAGGGAATGTTCTACATCAACAGAAGATGGATGGGAGGACTTTTTACAAACTTTGACGTTATTAAGAAAAGTGTTCACTCACTAATCAAGATGGAGGAACAGTTAGCTAATGGCCTTGAAGACTTAGTAAAGAAAGAGAGACTTCTCATAAAGAGAGACATCTCTAGGTTGAACAGAATCTACAAAGGTATCAAATTCATGGAAAAGCTTCCTGAAGCTGTTATTGTTATAGATAGCCAAGTTGAAAAGAATGCTATTAAAGAAGCAAGAAGAATGGGAATCCCTATAATTGCCTTAATAGACACAAACTGTAATCCAGATGTTATTGACTATCCTATTCCTGCAAACGATGACTCCATAAAGAGTATCTCTTTGTTTGTAAAGCTCTTCGGGGAAGTTGTTGGCAAATCTAAGAAATCTCTAGGTGTAATATCACTAAGAAGAGATCATGAAGCAAAGTTAGCAAGAATGAAGAAGCAATACGAGGAGGAAAAAGAGAGGAAAGAGAGAATGGAGCAGCAAGAGAGAGAAAGAATGAAGGCTTTAAGAGAAGGAAAGGTTGACGCTAAGAAAGTTGGTTCTGTAGTTCGTGTTGTAAAGAAAGAAAAGAACATAGAGGATGAAGTAAAAGAAGCAGAGAAGGTTAAAGAGAGTGCAGATTCCAAACCTATTGAAGAATTAAAACTTTCTACAAGGACAGAGAATGCCCTTAAGGATGCAAAGATTAAGACAGTAGGGCAGCTTAAGAAACTTTCCGAAGAAGAGATGAAAGATATTAAGGGTGTAGGAGCGAAATCTGTAGAAGAGATTCAAGAAGCAATAAAGTAGTTAATATTAGCTTTAGGAGATTTAAAATGGCATATAAAGTAAAAGTAGAAGATATTAAATCTTTAAGAGCAAAGACATCTGCAGGGATGGCTTTGTGTAAAGAGGCTTTGGCTAAGTCTGATGGTGATATGGACAAAGCTGTTGAATACATAAACAAGAGAAGCGATGTTATAAGCCGACTCAGGAATTTAACAGGTGCAAAGATTGGTTTATGTAAATTAGCTTTGGAAGAAGCAGAGAAAGATTTTGAGAAGGCTGTAGCAATTATTAAAGAGAGAGGCTGGGATGAGCCTATAGGGGAGGATTTAGGAGAAAAGGTTGAAGGTGTCATAGAATCATACGTTCATGGTAAGGAACAGAAGTTAGCAGCTCTTGTTGAAGTTAGATGTAAGACAGACTTTGTTGCCAGGAATGAAGATTTCAGAGAATTTGCTCATGAAGTAGTTCTTCAGGTTGCAGCAATGAAGCCTCAGTATGTATCTAAAGAAGATGTCCCTGAAAACGTTTTAGCTGAGCTAAAGGAACTTTTCATGAAAGAAGCTAAGATGGAAGGTAAGCCAGAGAATATAGTAGAAAAGATCGTAGAAGGTAAGATGGAAAAGTTCTATTCCGAGAAATGTCTTCTAGAGCAGAAGTGGTTTAAGGACGAAGAAAAAACTATAGGAGACCTTCTAGGTAATGCCGTGCAGAAGATGGGAGAGCCTATAGAGATAGCAAGGTTTATCTTGTGGGAGATGGGTCAGTAAATTCTCAAATTTTTAAAACCTTCAACTTCGGAGGACGTATCCTCTTGTTAAAGTTTCTCTATTGATATACAATTATTCAATAATATTTGAGCTAAATACTGTATGGATATAGATCTATTTAAGAAAGATATTGAAAAGTGTATAGATCACTTAAAAGAGGATCTCTCCCAAATAAGGACTGGACGTGCAAACCCAGAATTAGTAGAAGATGTTTCAGTCGAGGCTTATGGTGCTTCAACCCCCATTAAAAACATTGCAACAATAAGTGTTATTGATGCAAAGACAATAAATATTCAACCTTGGGATAAATCAATAGTAGACAACCTAGCACATGGGTTGGAGGACGCAAACTTAGGATTTTCAATAATCGCAGAAGGGGATAGAGTCTTAGTTAAACTCCCAGATCTTACAGAGGAGAGGAGAAAAGAGTATGTGAAGATTATGAAAGAGAGAATAGAGGATGGAAGAATAGCTGTAAGACAGGTTAGGCAGAAATACATGAAAGAGATAGATGAGGCTCAGAAGGAGGGTTTCTCTGAGGATCAGGCAGATAGAATAAGAGATGAAATAGAAAAAATTGTAAAAGAAACAAATGATAGGATAGAGGAGATAAGAAAAGACAAGGAGAAGGAGCTTACTACAATTTAAATTTTATCTCTAAAACATGCTATCCACGGTTGTAAACATAATCCTTTTCATATTTGTAATTGGTTTTTTAACCCTAATCCATGAGTTAGGGCATTTTCTTGCAGCCAAGGCTATTGGAGCAAGAGTTTATGAATTTTCCTTAGGTTTTGGCCCTAAACTTTTTGCAAAGAAATATAAGGAGACACTTTACTGCATAAGGATTGTTCCTCTAGGGGGTTTTGTAAAAATATTGGGAGATGGAGATCCTAGTGAATATGAAAAGAAAGGGGAGGATCTAAGTAAGAGCAAATATAACCTGAATAATAAATCTAAGATCGCTCAGATTTTTGTAATGTTGGCAGGGGTATTTATGAATATCCTGTTTGCAATTTTCTTCTACTACATAATACTTGCTTTCAATGGTTGGAAGACAAGTCCTGTGTATGTAGATCTCTCAGAGATTAATATTATTGCTGCTGATGTAGAACAAACATTGGGATATAGTGTTTTGGAAGATGGAAATGCCATAAAATCCGGAATCCCAGAGTATGGAGTAATCAAAGAGATTAATGGTATTGTGGTTAGGGACAAAGATGCTTTAACAGCAGAGATAGAGGGGGCAGAGGAGGTTACTCTTTTGGTTTGTGACGAGATGGAGAGTGAATGTGGGGAGTATCCCATAACTGTTGACGAGGAGGGGAAGATAGGGATATTTCTTTCCTATGGTTATATTTTGAACTATTCCGGCCATAAGTTTTTCTCAGGTCCTCTTTACTTAATAAATAATCTTAAAATAATAGGCAGGGTTCTGTCTTCAATGGTTGGAACGGCTAGGGAGACAGGTGACTACTCAGATCTCTCTAATACAGTCTCTGGTCCAGTGGGGATATTCCTTCT
>CAYRDH010000059.1:0-3398 GCA_964423025.1 uncultured Candidatus Saccharibacteria bacterium
TTTTCTGTTCAAGGAGGCTCTCTAATTCCTTTAGTCCGTTTTCTAGGGTGTTGTTGAATTTAATCTCTTCTTCTTCAATTATTTTTGTTATCTCTTCTCTCTTTTCATCCAGTTCTGGGTAAATAGGGGAGAATTGGTCTATTGCTATCTTAGCAATCTCTCTTGTGAATGGGTCTGCAATATTTAATTTCTTTGCATGCCTTACTGCTCTCCTAATTAATCTTCTTAGAATGTATCCCTGTTGGTTGCTTGAAGGGACAACACCATCCATTACAATCCAGGTAGAGGCTTTGATATGGTCTACTATTATCCTCTGAGATTTCAAGATGTCCTCAGTATCCACCTTGGTGTCAATATTTTTCTCGGTAATCTCTTGGATTTTTTCTAATATTGGTTTGTATATATCTATCTCATACACACTGTCAGTTTCTTGTATAAGGGCAGTTATTCTCTCTAAACCCCCTCCGAAGTCAACATTATGTCTTCCAAGGGGTTTAAGGGCATCTCCTTCTTTGAGGTATTCCATGAAGACATTGTTTCCTATCTCTACATATTTCCCACAATCACAGCTTAAATTGCAATCTTTTCCACAAGGTTCCTTACCTGTGTCATAGAAGACTTCAGAGTCTGGACCACAGGGTCCTCCAGATTCTAAACCCCACCAATTCTCTTTTTTCCCAAACTTTTGGATTCTTTCTCCCTTTCCCACATTTGCATCTATTCCGTATTCTTTGAAGAGATCTTTCCAAGTGGATATAGAGACTTCATCTTCTGGGATACTATTCTCTCCGCCAAAAACAGAAGCATAAATATTGTTTATGTCCAATCCTAACTCTTTAACGAAGAATTCTAGGGTATACCTAATTGCTTCTTCCTTGAAGTAGTCATTTAGAGACCAGTTTCCAAGCATTTCAAAGGAGGTGCAGTGAAAATTGTTCCCAACTTCTTCTATATCTCCGGTTCTTATACATCTCTGGACATTTGTTAATCTTTTCCCTTTTGGATGTTTTTCTCCCATTAAGAATGGAACCAATGGAAACATTCCTGCATTAACAAATAGTACCGAGGGGTCATTCTCTGGAACAAGGGGGGCGGTTGGAATTTCTGCGTGGTCTTTCTTTTTGAAAAAATCAAGATATCTTCTTCTAATTTCGCTGTACTTTAAATCTTTCATAGAGATGATTATAACAACTTCTGGAATCTTTAACTACTAATTTCACTCTGGAGTTGTTGGGGTTTCGTTGTTTGCAAGTTTCTCTTCTTCTCTTATTTTTTGTAATTGTTCAGACAATTTTTGTAGTTCTGATACTCCAGGGATTTCTGGTTCTGGTATTACTGAGGGTGTTTCTTCATTTACTTCATTTTGCAATGGTGTCTCTATGGTGATTTCCTCTGTAAAAGTAGTTGTTGGAGTTGGTTCAGGTATCTTAGAAGGTGATGGCGGAGGTGGAGTTGTAGTTTCTGCCTTCTCTTGAGTCTCCGGTGTTTCTTCAATTTTAATTTCTTCTTCTTGCTTCTTCTCTGTTATATCTGAGTCTTTCTCTTGAGGTTGGGGTGCGGAATATTTGTCCCAAAGATCCTCTTCTGGTTGCTCTACTGGTTCTGGATCTGTTTGTACCATTTCTTTAACGCCAAAATCTTTCTCTATGGGAGTATACTCTGTGTTGTCTGTTGGTATAGATGGGGGAAGCTTAGAATTAGAAAATACCGTTGAATCATCATTTGTTTTATCTCCTTTCCATATGGAGAAGATTATGAAGGGAGCTATTATTGCTAATATTACAGTAACAACTCCGATAGCTATTACTCTCATGACATTCTTCCCGATTTCGTAGCCAAAGATATTGTATGTAGAAGCATCGTCCGTTTCTAAAGCTTGTATAGTAAAGTCCCAGGACTTGTTAATATCTGAGTTACTTGTATCTTCAAATATGACTTCTGCTTTGTGCAGTCCAGAATCTAGATCTTGTTGTGGTTGGTAGATGATAGTGTATTCCTCATCTGAGATTCTGTTTATTTTAATCTGGTCTGAGTAATCTATATTGTCTAGTTTAAACATGATACTCTCTTCGTTTATTGTGGAATCTTTTCCTGCTACTAGGGTTGCCCTTATTGTAACTCTCCTGTTAGTTATTTCATCTGTACTCATAGGGGACATGTTAATTACTTGGGGTTCAGAAAGAATGACCTCGTCATCTGTACCATCCTTAGGTTCATCTGTTGGGATCTCTCCTGTAGTGCTTATTACAATCTCTGGGGATATTCCTCTACCTATTCCAGGAGGAGTCTGATTATCTACGGCTTGTGCTACTAATTTGTATGTGCCTATTGTTAGATCTGAAGTTTCTATATTGTAAGAATTAGTATCATAAGGGATATCTCTATCTATGGGAATCCACTGTTCTTCATCGGTGATATTTTTTGTAATGAAGAGTTCGTATCTTTCAATAAAGTTTCTGTCCGTAGCTTTCCAAGAGGATTTGAAAGTAGTTCCTTTGTCTAATCTTAAACTTTCTGTAGGTTCGGTAATTGTTACAACTGGGATGTCATTTTCTCCTGGGCTTACATTAATAACCCACGATTGCGCCCTAAGGTTTTTACTATATCCATCATGGATGAAGATGTTTGCTAAGTAGCTTGCTGGTTTATCTGCTCTTCCACTAAATTTGATTGTCAATCTTCCTGAGGAACCATCATCTATTATGGTCTTGTTGAGCCAATCAGCCCTTGGTGTGAAGGAGTAACTATAGTTAATTCTGTCTCCTTCTGGATCTTGTGCTTCTAGAGTATACTCATAGGTACCATTAGTAACAATATTTTGAGATGGTATTGATTGAGAGGGAAGTGTTATGAAGTCTGGGGCATTATTTTCGGGAATTATTTGCAGTCCCTGAATGTCATATGGACTTGTTATTTCACAATTAACCTTCCCACCACTTACAAGCATTAGTTCTCCTACCAAATCTGCCTCTCCAGCTTTTTGAGGTGTATATGAGAATGATGTCGCTATTTCAATTGGAGCATTAATAAACGACTCTTTGTGAACAAGATTCCCTTCTCCATCTGCAACACTTAGTTCTGAAATGGCTCTGTTTTCCAACATCGCATCTACTTGGACAGTTACTGTTTTCCCAACCTGAAGTGAGTAGGGGTTAACACTGGGGAAAGATATTAAACAGGGGTGCTCTTTACCAAGTTCCAAATCATCAAAGGCTCTCTCTCTGAGATCAAAATCACCTTGTGTTAAGCCAAATATTGTTAGAGGGATAGATAAAAGGAATAGAAATGTGAGGTAAATCATTGACAGCTGGGCACGTTTTTTTGGGGCACTTCTTTCTCGCATTTAATTACAGTTTTAATTATTATCTATTTGTCTGCTCTATTGTAGCATTTATTGT
>CAYRDH010000060.1:0-3273 GCA_964423025.1 uncultured Candidatus Saccharibacteria bacterium
GTGCTATTTCAGAAGCATAGTCTACATCTGCTTTAAGTGTCTGAGCTGGAACTGATCCTTCTGAAACTTTCACTGTTCTTGCCTGACTTGCGTTATTAATTCTTCCAGAGACCCAAATTCTTAAGCCTTTTGCTCCTGACTGCATAATTTTCTCTTTCGCATTCAAGACCAAGAACTTAGATGGTTGTCTCCTTTCGATACCATCTGCAATTGTTCTTGCAACAATTCTTGCAGACAGATCTGCTTTATTTACTTCTCTTACTTTAAGTTCTACTGCAGACTGTGTTAATCTTCTTAATTCTTTCTGTAAAGCATCTATTCCTTCTCCTCCCCTTCCTATTGCAACACCTGGTCTTGCAACAAAGGCTACAACTTCTATCTTATTTATTCCTCTTTTAACCTGAACGCTGTCTAAACCTGCGTCATTCATTACTTTACTTACTTTTTTCTTTATCATGAGATCCTCTTTCAAAAGCTTAGGAAAGTCCTTTTTACTGGCATACCACATGGAGTCCCATGTCCTGTTTATTCCCATTCTTATTGCTTTTGGATGTACTTTTCTTCCCATAATACTATTTAACTTTTAATTCTAAATTAATATGTGATCTCCTTTTAATTATTACTGAGACTCTACCTCTTGAAGCAAATCTTGTTCTCTTTAGAGTTCTAGCCTCATTAATCATTAACCTACTAATCTCTAAACTCTCTTCATCTACACTGTATAGGTCTCTAGCGTTGGCTATACCTGACTGAATTGCTTTTTTAATTGTGTCTGCACCTTTCTTATTAAGCATAGTAAGGATATCTAGAGCTTCAGGTACACTCTTTCCTCTTACAGTGTCAGCAACTAACCTCAATTTAAGAGGTGATTGTGCTATATCTTTTACTTTTACTTTTACTATTTTATCTTCCATAATTTTTGTATATATTTTTATTCTTCTTCAAATCTACCTGTACTACCGTATACCTTAGAGAGCTTACCTTTCTTAGCATGTCCTTTAAACTTTCTTGTTTGAGCAAATTCTCCTAATTTATGTCCTATCATTGACTCTATTACTAATACTTCTTCATGTTTTTTACCATTGTGAACAAGGAATTTCATTCCAACCATTTCTGGTGTTATTGTGGATTCTCTTGCCCATGTTTTTATAGGAGAGACATCTCCACTTGCCCTTGCCTTCTGTACTTTCAGCATCAACTTTTCGTCTGTGTATGGTCCTTTCTTTAATGATCTAGACATAATATTTAATCAATAATTTATTTCTTAGAATAAGGCCTTTGTTTAGTCCTTCTTCTTTTAATTATGAACTTATCTGTTTTCTTGTTCTTTCTGGTTCTTGTTCCTATTCTGTTACCCCATATATCTTTAGCCTGTCCACCGATTTGTCCTTTACCTTCTCCACCACCGTGTGGATGTTCAACTGCATGCATAGCCATACCTCTTACTTCTGGTCTCTTTCCTAAGTTTCTACTTCTTCCTGCTTTTCCTAATTTGACATTCAATTTGTCTTCATTCCCTACCTGACCTATTGTTGCCATGCAATCTGCGTATACCAATCTGATTTCTCCTGAAGGCATCTTTATCTGTACAAATTTCCCAGAAGGATCAGGTCCCTGAACAATTATTACTTGTCCTGCGGATCTAGCATATACTGCACCTTTTCCAGGGACATTCTCAACACAGTGAACTTCTGTTCCCGAAGGAATATTCTTTACCATCATTGAGTTTCCAGGAAGGACATCTACTTTCTCTCCTGAGACTAAGTTGTCTCCAACTTTAACTCCTCGAGGAGCGATTATATATCTTTTCTCTCCATCTGCATACTGTAAAAGTGCCAAATGTGCTGTTCTATTAGGATCAAAGTAGAATCCAAGCACCTTTGCTGGAATATCATACTTCTCTCTCTTAAAGTCTACTTGTCTAATTCTTCTCTTAAAACCACCACCTCGGTGTCTAACTGTAATCCTTCCTTGGTTGTTTCTACCAGATTTCTGCTTCTTAGCAATACTTAACTTTCTTGGACCAGAGCTCTTTTCTAGCTTTGATCTATCTTCCAATTTTGTATTTCTTCTTGTCGAAGTTGTGGGTTTAAAATTTCTTACTGCCATTTTAACTCTTCAAAAATTCATCTATTTTATCTCCCTTCTTAAGGGTAAATACCATTTTAAGCATGTCGGAGTTTCTTCTCTTCTTATTGCTCTTCCAGTCTCTTTTTAATTTTCCTGGCCTTACAACACTGTTTATACTCTCGACCTTAACCTTGTATTTCTCCTCAAGAACCTTACTTGCCTCTATTTTATTAACACCCCTAGGTACTAGGAATGTATACTTGTTTAAGGCATTTGCCATATCATATGTCTTCTCTGTTATAACTGGTTCTATTTTAATTTCTTTATTATTTGTCATTTGATAATCTCTCTTCTAAAACTTTAACTGCTTTCTCATCTACCAATATTTTCTTTGCTAAAACCAAATGCTTCGCATTCAATTTGTTAGGGTTCTTAACCTCTGAGTTCTTAGAATTTCTCAAAAGTAATGCAACGTTGTCATCTGCGGTTACAAACAAGACTCTCTTGTCATTAGCGCTTCTAATTTTCTTAGCTGTTGTTGCAGTTACTTTTACAAATTCCAATTCTTCATTTCTTAATCTTTCAGAGAGCATTATACTTGTGGCCTTTCTAGCCATCTTCTTGTTTAATTTCCTACTAAAGTTTCTCCCTGAATCTGCAAAGGTTACACCTCCACCTATCCACAAAGGAGATCTAATAGAACCGTGTCTTGCTCTTCCTGTTCCCTTCTGCTTCCATGGTTTCTTTCCTCCACCAGACACCTCTCCTCTACCTTTCTGCTTAGCACTACCTTTTCTCTCGTTTGTTGAATAAACGTAGTAAGCTTGTGCTACTAAGTCTTCGTTGTAAGGAACTTCCCATACAGAAGGATTAAGTTTTACTTCTGTTTTCTTCTCTGTCTTTTTTGTTGTGGTTTTCTTTGTCTCTGCCATGATTATTCTTCAAATATTGCAACCATATCTCCCTTAGAACCTGGGATTGGGCCTGAAATTAAAACTAAACCTTCCTCTATTGCCATTATTTCTTTCTCTTTTAAGGTGACTCTGTCCTGTCCCATTCTTCCACCCATCTTCTTTCCTTTAAGAACTCTTCCTGGATCTGTTCCTGCACCGATAGAACCTGGTGCTCTTAATCTGTCTGATTGTCCGTGTGTTCTAGGTCCACCTGCAAATCCCCATCTCTTAACTACTCCAGCGAATCCTT
>CAYRDH010000061.1:0-3254 GCA_964423025.1 uncultured Candidatus Saccharibacteria bacterium
ATAATCTCTATTGATTCCTTGGTTTGAGGTTTAACTCCTGCATCTGCTGCAACAACTAAGAGAACAATATCTGCAATACTTCCCCCACGAGTTCTCATGAGGTCAAATGCTTCGTGTCCTGGAGTATCTATAAATGTAATTCTCTTTCCTTCAGAAACATCAACTGTGAAAACAGATACCTTTTGAGTTATTCCACCAACTTCACAATCTTGAACATTGCTTTGTCTTATCTTGTCGAGGATAGTTGTCTTACCGTGATCTACATGGCCAAGAATGGTTACAATAGGGGGTCTAGCACAGTTTGTAGTGCTTGCAACTTTCTGCTTTGTGTCTTTTCCATCCTTAGCCATTCTTTACCTTTAATCCTTAAATTATTTCTCTTTCTCATCTGCCTCATCAGATTTATCTTCTTCTGGTTTCTCTTCTTCCTCTTTTTCTTCTTTAACTTCTTCAACCTTTTCCTCCTCGGCTTCTTCTTTTCCTTCAGTAGCTTCTGCTTGCTCTTCTTTAGTTGCTTCTTTCCCTTCCACTTCATCTGCATCTGCTTCTTCCTTTGTCTCTTCCTTATTCTCTAATTCTTCTTTTATCTCATCCAAATCTTCCTTCTTAACAACTTCTCCACCTGAACCAACTATATCTATTTTGTAACCTGTTAACTTCCATGCCAATCTAACATTCTGACCATCTCTACCAATTGCCAAAGAAAGTTGGTCGTCCTCTACAGTGACTGTAGCAGTCTCATCCTCTATGGTTACCTCTTCTATCTTTGCTGGACTTAGTGCCTTGGCCACAAACTCCTCAGGATCTTCATCCCATTCTATTATGTCAATCTTTTCTTCCCCTAATTCATTCATAACATTTGCAATACGGATGCCTCTCTGTCCTACACATGAACCGATAGGGTCTACACCATCTTGTGTTGATCTAACTGCCATCTTACTTCTAGAACCTGCCTCTCTTGCTATTGCCATAACTTCTAATACTCCAGACTCTATTTCTGGCACTTCTAGCTTAAAGAGTTCTATTAAAAACTTAGGGTCTGCCCTTGAAACCACCATCTGAGAATCAACAATATCTTTTAACAAAACCTTATATCTATCTCCAACTCTATAGAATTCATTCGGAATTTGCTCCTCAGGAGGCATGAAAGCTGTAGCTTTCCCTATTTCAAATACAACCTCGCCTTTTTGCATTCTCTGCATGAGGGCTGTAAATACTTCTCCAACTTTATCGCTATATTCACTAATAACTGCCTCTTTCTCAGATTCTCTTATCTTTTGCAAAATTACTTGCTTTGCCGTTTGTGCAGCAATTCTTCCAAAGTCTTCTGTAGGCATCTCTATCTGAACAGAGTCTCCTATTTCAACACTTGGGGAAATCATCTCTGCTTCCTCTATAGATATTTCCATATCATTATCCTTTACTTTCTTTACAACCTCCTTTGTTGCTATTAGTTTGAACTCTCCTGTTTCCCTATCTAATTCAACAGTGAGATTACTTCCGAGTTCCTCTTCGTCTCTCTCTTCCTCAGAGAATTTCTCTTTTTTGTAAGCAACTAAAATTGCTGATTCTAAAGCAGTAAAAATTTCTTCTTTTTCTATTCCTCTCTCTGCGGCTATTTGGTTTATAGCAGAGATAAATTCTGACATCATTGCCATCTCAATATTTGTTTCTTAATTTAAATATTAATAAACTGGTGTAAAAAGAGTTGTTAAACTCATTTCTTATCCTTAGTTATTATACACCTTTATGAGTGTTTACAAAAAAAAGGTGAGAATAATATCCTCACCCTCATCTTTGTATAACTTTCCAAGCTCAGTATAACACAAATCTGGGCCAGGCACCAGGGAAATTAAATTTCTCGAGGTTGGTATAAGGGAGTTTTGGGATGTAGGATTCGGATTTTTTAAGAGCGCTATATGCAAATTACTTAATCCAGAAGCAGGTTAAAAGTAAGTGCCAGACCCACTAGAAGGTTAATCTAAACTTAATTTCTGTGGTATATGATTAAGATATGCCCAGAAAGAAACGAAATTTTAAGCAACATGGTTATTATCATGTATATAACAGGGGCAATAGAAAAAATCCTATTTTCATAGATACTCAAGATAAGATAGTTTTTATCAAAAACTTAAAAATATACACCAAACGCTTTAACATTGAGCTAGAAGGCTACTGCCTTATGTACAACCACTACCACTTAATTTTGAAAACAAAGAATAATCCTCAAGATTTATCCAAGATGATGCAGGCTTTCACGACTAAGTTTTGCCTTTACTACAACAAGAAATATGGACTCGTAGGACATGTTTTTCAAGGAAGGTATAACGCTGTCTATGTTGCACCCAATTGGAATTTAGAAAGAATAAAAAAATACCTAAAAAACAATCCCGTAAAAGAAGGTCTTGTAAAACATCCTGGTGATTACAGGTGGTTGAGGATCCAAGAGGGCCAGGCACCAAGGAGGCACCAAGGAAATTAAATTCCCCGAGATTGGTACAAAGGGGGTTTTGAGTGTAGGATTTGGATTCTTAAAGAGTGCTATATGTAAATTACTTAATCCAGAAGCAGGTTAAGAGTAAGGGCCAGACCCGTTGATGGGCCCCTTGATGCTATGATAGAAGAGATGGTTTTTAATATTTCTTCTTTGCTAAGGGCATATTATTCTTGTAGGCGGGGCAAGAGAAATAGTTTCTATGCCCTTGAGTTTGAACACAATTATGAAAGAAACCTCTATACCCTCCATAATGACTTAGTTTCTAAGAAATATACCATAGGAAGGTCGGTTTGTTTTGTAATCACCTATCCTACCCTTAGAGAAATATTCGCAGCTAATTTTAGAGACAGGGTAGTACATCATTTACTAATAAGTCATATTGAAAAAGATATTGACAAAACATTCATATATAATTCCCTTGCGTGTAGGAAAGAAAAAGGTGGGATATTAGGTATAAGAAGATTGAGAAAGGATATTAATAAAATAACTAACAACAAACAAACCAATGCCTATTATCTTAAACTAGATATACAAAGTTTCTTTTACACCATAGATAAAAATATACTTTACGAACTGTTGTCTGAAAAGGTGGCCAGATTAAATTTTAGTCAAAAAGACAAAGAAGACTTACTCTGGTTATCCAAGAAGATAATATTTCATAATCCTTGTACAAACTATATCCAAAAGTGTATCCTAGACGCATTAAAGAAACTCCAAAAAAACAAAAGCCTTTTTACTACACCTCCTGATAAGGGTT
>CAYRDH010000062.1:0-3246 GCA_964423025.1 uncultured Candidatus Saccharibacteria bacterium
TAAATATTGGAAGTGTTGAGTTTGTCTCCATCTAGAATTCGAGTATATAATGAAGAATAATATTTTAAATTTTGCTGACAAAATCATGAAAGAAAAAGACCAGAAAAATAACGAGAAAGGATTCCAGAAAATAATTGGAGTTGGAATGGTAATAGTTATTGTATTTACCGTGGGACTTATTGTAGGAAGAAGCGTTGATGTAAATTCGAGTGTTTTTCCAATAACAACGTCAAAAAATCTAGATATGGATATGTTCTGGAGGGTACTTGATTTAACCAGAAAAAACTATGTTGATTCTGATCAGATTATTGAAGAAGATTTGGTTTATGGTGCTATAAAGGGAATGGTTACTTCTCTGGATGACCCTGCAACAGTGTTTTTAACTCCTGCGGAAACAGAGGAATATAATGCTGCTAGTGAAGGTAAATTTTTTGAAGGGATAGGTGCAGAATTAGGTTATGATGATGGTCAAGTTATTGTTGTCACCCCTTTGGAAGGTTCTCCAGCAAAAGCTGCAGGGATAAGGCCTGGCGACTATATTCTGAAGATAGATGACTACGAACTTACAAGTGAAGATACTGTTTATGATGCAGTAGCAAAAATAAGAGGTGAGGCAGGGACAGAAGTCGTTCTAACAGTATTACACCGAGGAGAGAGTGAACCAGTAGAGATTACAATTACCAGAGATGAGATCACAATTCCAAGTATGTCTTTGGAATTCATAGGTCCTGATAAAGATATAGCACACTTCAAAATTGGTCGGTTTACTGAAGCCTCCTATAATATTTGGGTTTCAGAATGGGATAAGAATGTTCAAGACATAGTAGATTCTGGCGTAGATAAAATGATACTAGACCTTCGTGGTAACCCTGGAGGATTCTTTGATGCTGCTATATATGCCGGAGACGATTTCTTAGGAGATGGGTTTGTGATATCTAAACAAAAAGATGCCAATGGGAACATTAAAAACTATGATTCCACTTCAGGTGGGAATCTTCTAGACATTGAATTAGTAGTATTAATCAACTCTGGAAGTGCATCTGCCTCCGAAATTCTCTCTGGTGCTCTTAAACAATCTGACAGGGCAACTTTAATAGGTGAGGAGACATTCGGGAAAGGAACAGCTCAAAGGGTTTATGACTTGGAAGATGGTTCTACTCTGCACCTTACTATATTAAAGTGGTTACTTCCAGATGGTAGTAGTATAGAGAGAGATAATGCTATAAAGCCTGACATCGAAGTTGGACTTACAAATGATGATTTTATTGAAGGAAATGATCCTCAATTGAACAAAGCAATAGAGGAACTAACTAAATAAATTATTAAATAATTATATAAACATGAAAAAGGAAGAAAACAAAGAGAGAAACGACATGAAAGAGGTAGAGGTTAAAAAGATGAGAAAGAAACCAGATAAACAAGTTCTTATCTTTACTGGGATATTTCTCGTAACCTTAGGGACATTCTTTCTAATATTCTTTTCTGGATATATAGCAATCAATTATTCTCCCATGGTAAGGGATTATATTGTTGAAAACTTCGATGACGGGGGAGTTTCCACACAAGAGGAGGGGAAAAAGTATGTTATTACCCAAGAAGAAAAAGATGTAATAGAGATTATAGAAGAAGCTGGGCACTCTGTAGTTAGTATAGCAATCTCTCAACTCTCATTGAGCCAGGAAGAAGGATTAATAGATAGAAGTCGAAACATTGGTTCTGGATTTGTAGTTGATTCTAACGGGTTAATCGTTACAAACCAGCATGTTGTCTCAGATACGACTGCAGATTATACAGTCATAACAGAGGATGGAAAAGAATACTCCGTAGTAGAGATTTTAAGAGATGACTTTAACGATATAGCTCTTGTAAAAGTATCTTTAAAAGAAGGAGAAAAGTTATCAGCCCTTAGCTTAGGAGATTCTGACTCTCTTCTAGTGGGTCAGAGTGTTATTGCAATAGGAACACCCTTAGGTGAGTACGCAGGTAGTGCTACAACAGGGATAATAAGTGGCCTGAATAGGTCTGTAACAGCTAGCTCTGGTTGGTTTGGTTCAACGGCAAAGACATATGAAGATGTAATACAAACAGATGCTGCAGTGAACCCAGGGAACTCAGGAGGCCCTCTAATAAACTCTCTTGGAGAAGTTATTGGTATTAACTTTGCTACAACCTCGGGTGCAGACAATATATCTTTTGCAATACCAATAAACAAAGTAAAAACAAGATTAGAAGAGTATAGGACCTATGGTAAATTTATAAGGCCATACCTAGGGGTTTCTTACCAAATGATTTCAGAATACGAAGCTCTTTACTACACAGATGTAGTCCCTGGAGCCTTGGTTTTAAGAGTAGATCCAGCATCCCCAGCTTTTAAAGCTGGCATTGAGAGGGGGGACATAATAGTTAAATTCGGAGAAGATGAGGTTAACAGATCTTTAGCAGATATAATCCAAGAGCATGAAGTAGGCGAAGAGGTATCAGTTACTCTTGTTAGGGAAGGGGAGGAGCAGAATATAACTGTTGTTTTAGGAGAGCTGGACTAAGAGGTTAGGTTAACTAAAACAAATCTGTTTAAACCTCTGTAGTCTTTGATTACATATACTTCGTAATTATCTAGAACCATTCGCAAGTTCTCTAGGGTGGATGGTTCTATCTCAATAAGTAAAGAAATGTCGTTCTTGTGGGCTTTTTTGATTTGTGATATTAGCTTTCTATAATACTTAAGACCACCTGTTCCTCCTAAAAGTGCTCTTTTTGGTTCAAAATTTAGAACACTTTTATCTAGATTTTTATAAATCTTCTTAGGAATATATGGTAAGTTCGCAATTACTAAGGTTGTGTCTTGCAGAACAATGTGTTTTAGGAGATTTCCCTTTAAAAAAGCAACTTTCTCGTTAACCTTGTGTAACACGGCGTTTTTCCTTGCAACCCCTAATGCTTCATTATCGATATCAATTCCGTAAAAATTGATTCCTTTTTTATCTTTTAAAACTTTTGCTAGTGAAATTATGATACAACCACTCCCGGTGCCAACATCTATAACGTTTTTGTAGTTGGGATTCTCTTCTAAAAACGAGATTGCAATATCTACCATCTGCTCTGTTTCTGGTCTTGGTATAAGGGTTTTTCGGTTTAAGAGAAATTTGTTGCCATAAAATTCACTTTCTTTACGGATATAGTCCCAAGGTTCTCCAGTCTCTATCCTTTTTAAAACCAGAGTAGGGGATATGGCCTTTTTATGGCAGT
>CAYRDH010000063.1:0-3217 GCA_964423025.1 uncultured Candidatus Saccharibacteria bacterium
TTGTAATCATTAGTCCAGATTGCATGGTCATGTTTTCTAAACCAAGTTTTTTGTCTCTTAGCATATTTCTTTGTATTTTTTACTATCTCTTTTCTGACTTCCTTTAGCGAGGCTTTTCCTTCGAAGTATGGGATGAATTCTTGGTAACCGATTGTATTAAGTGCAGAATATTTTTCTAAACCTTTCTTTCTTAATCTCTCGTTTTCTTCTAGTAAGCCCATTTCAAACATTTTCTCTACTCTTGTCTCTATCTTTTTGTTTAAAAGTTTTTTGTCTAAATCTATTACAAAGTATTTGTGCTTCTTTGGTTCTTTCTTGTTTAAGATCTCTCCTTCTCTTTCAATAACTCTTATCAATCTTATTGGGTTGTTCCTGTCACTTCTGTTTAATTTTTTCAAAAGCTTGGGGTCGATATTGGAGACTAATTTTTGTAATTCTTTAATACTTAGTTTGTTTAGTCTTTCTCTTTCGTCTCTCTCTTTTTTAGTTGGTTTCTCTTCCTTTAGTTCGTAGTTAAATATCACAGAGTCTATATATAATCCGGAACCACCTACTAGGATAGGAATCTTTTTCTTTGGGAAGGATTTTAACAATTTATTAAAATCTTTTTGGTATCTATAGATATTGAAATCTTCTTTTACAGAGATGTAATCATAGAGATGGTGGGGGACAATAGATCTTTCTTTCTTTGAAGGCTTTGCGGTTCCAATGACTAATTCTTTGTATACCTGTCTGGAATCTCCATTTATTATCTCTCCGTCTATCTCTTTTGCTAACTTAATAGCTAGGTCAGATTTACCACTTGCAGTGGGACCAGCAATCACGATTATTGGGATAGAGTCAATCTTTGAGGCTTTATTGGTCATTTTACTGTGTAGTAGAGAAGAGCATAATTAACCCAGATTATTGCTACACTGGTTGCTCCAGTTAGTAGGATGAAGATTAAGAAGGTTGATGTGAGGAATATAGATAATGCTGAGAAGAGTAGAACAAGGAAGATTGTTAGATATATTGAATCTTGTATGTATTCTCTCTTAAGGTCATTCATGTTGAAATTTTTGTTTTTCTTGTTTAATTGATAATAACCGATTGAGGGACCAACATTCAGGAGGTTGATGAAGATAACAATGATTGGGGTGAGCAGGAATATGTAGGTTATGGTGTAGTTAAAGGCTACGCTTAGGAAAGTTATGCCAAGGAGAGTGATTAATGCACTAGAGAGGAGTGAGAGTATTGAGAAAATAAACAGCTTGTTATTCTTAGTTACAATCTTAACAAGTAATGGTAGGAGTATAAGCAATGAGAGGTATAGAGATAAGGTATTTATCTTTTCTATATTCGTCCAATTGTTCCAAAGGTTCATAAATATTTCCATATTAAATTCTCTTTACTTTATTTATATACCAAGCAGATGCTATTAAAGAAATCTTACTTAAGACTATTAACGGGAATAGGTGGTTAGCTAAGATTTCCATGTAACCATAACCAAATAGTAAAATCACTGAGAGTGTAACTAAAAACGCCCCTTCAATGTAGAAGATGGAATCATCATTTGCGCTCACTACTTTGATCAAGCTTGCAATAATTATCCCAATTATTGGGAGCATGAAAGAATCTATAGGGATGTTAAAGAATTTCAAGATAGTTAGATATATGCTCAATGTCAGGAAGGTTGCTAAGAAGGGGACAGCAAGCATCTCCAGAGTAGCTTTCTTAGTAAGTAGTATGTAGAGGTAAACAAGAATCAAGGAGATAAATAGGCCGATGCTAACTTTAATGTGATCTATCTCTATTATCTGTGGCTCTAATCTATTCTCTTCGACCATGGAATAATTTGTTGGGATACTTCCTGAGTTGTATAGGATAGATATGGCCTCTAGCTGAGTCGCATCTTCAACAGGGAGTGGAACTGCAAAAAGATTATCTTCTTCAAGAGGGACAAGGTATGGTATGACTGAACCGTCAGTACTTACTCCAACATAATCTCCTTTGTTCTCTGCAAGGAAATCACTAAAGGCTCCCTGTTTATTAGGCCAGGGTTTAAATATTGCAAAATTGGAATAGTTCTTATCTGTTGTTCTTAACTCTGTGATAAGTATATTTCTGAAGTCTGTTTTTTCCCACTCTGTAGCATCATAATTGATTGGATTTAGATATGCATAGGGATCTTCATTCTCAAAGAAATCTACATCCTCTTTTTTCTCAAGTATAGTGACGTTATATTTGTTTAATATTAATTCCCTAACAAAACCGAGGTCTCTTGTTGTATTAACGACAATTCTCAGAGTAGTGGTTGTGGAGTCTTGAGCTGTTTTTTGGATAGAGGCTTTCTCTACACCAAATTGATTTAATCTTTTAAAAAGGATGTTTCTTGTTTCTTCTACCTCTCTAGTATCTGTAGTTTCTAGAGATACATAATATTCAGCCGAGGTATAGAATTCATCTTTTGTTAAAAGGTTAAAAGTTGTTCTTTCAGAAATTTTTTCGGTTAGCGGCAGGGCAACTAGCCCAGCTGTTATACCTAAGGAAGTCGTGAGAATAACGAGAATATAATTAAGGACAGGTTTGATTTTGAAATTGATTTTTAACTTCATGTCGTTCTAGAGTAGATCAGATAATTGTCCAAACATAATTATCTTATCTTTTTCTAGAATATTCATCAAGAAAGGTTCTTTCTTCTTTCTGGCAAAGTGGTAATCTTCGACTTTAATTGCACTGAATCTAATCTGTCTGTCCATTTCCTTTTCTATTTCACTGATTGCAGCAGAGAGATCTCTGACTTTCATATCGCCGATGAATAATAAGTCGACATCTGTTTTATTCTCGTATTTCTGATTGATAAAGCTCTCTGTTAGGATTATTACCTTGATTCCCTCTATCTCCTGAGCTAATTTAGTAAGCGCTTGTCCAATAGGAGCTTCTTTGAAGAACATAGATCTTAATTCCCACAATATAGGGCATGTAGGGTCTACCCTGTAGACCAACTTGTTCCCTTCTTTTCTGGATCTTAGAATACCTGCCTCTTCGAGGTTTATTAATTCTCTTCGGACGGCATTTATCTCCTCGTCTAGCTCTCTAACTAAACCCCTTACATGGAAGGTGGCATTAAAATCTGTTAAGTATGTCTTTAAAATACTTACTCTTACTTTAGAAATGAATATGTTTTTCAGCATAGTTCCCCAACCTGCTTAATATTATTGCTCAATTATAGCAAATT
>CAYRDH010000064.1:0-3048 GCA_964423025.1 uncultured Candidatus Saccharibacteria bacterium
CCTCTGGCTTAAAGATAATTGGATAGATATTATCTCCAGTAAAAAATAAAAGGGAGGCTTCTGCCCCCCTTTATATTCAATCTTCTTGAAGAGATTACATCATTCCTTGCATTCCTCCCATACCGGCAGGCATTGCAGATGCACTGTCATCTTTCTCTTCTGGAATATCAGCGACTACTGCTTCCGTGGTTACTAGCATGGAACCAACAGATACAGCATTTATAAGTGCTAATCTTGTGACTTTAACAGGGTCGATTATCCCAGCTTCAATCATATCTACATACTCCCCTGTTTTAGCATTAAAACCTGTCTTTCCTTCACAGTTTGCTGCAATAACAGCACCATCTTCTCCTGCGTTCTCAGCAATCTGCTTAAGAGGCTCACTTAGGATACTCTTTAAGATTTCTATCCCTAACTGCTCATCTGCGTCCTTCATCTTTACCTTCTCAAGAACTTTCTTTGCATTATGAAGTGCCAAGCCCCCTCCAGCTACAACACCTTCTTCTATTGCGGCCCTTGTTGCACTTATAGCATCCTCTATTCTCATCTTCTTTTCTTTAGACTCTACCTCAGATGCTGCTCCTACTTTAATAACTGCAACTCCTCCTGTTAATTTCGCAAGCCTCTCCTGCAATTTCTCTTTGTCATAATCAGAGGTGGTATTCTCTATCTGTGCTTTAATCTCTTTGACTCTTGTATCTAGATCTTTCTTTGTTCCTTTTCCTTCAACAATTATTGTCTTTTCTTTGTTAACAATAACTTTCTTTGCTGAACCAAGGTTACTTATTTCTACAGCGTCTAGAGTTTTTCCAACTTCTTCTGAGATAAATTCTGCTCCTGTAAGGGTAGAAATGTCTTGTAACATTTCCTTCTTCCTGTCTCCAAATCCTGGAGCCTTAACAGCGACAACATCCAAAGTTCCTCTCAATTTATTAACAACTAAGGTTGCTAATGCCTGGTTTTCTATGTCATCAGCAATTATTACAAGAGGCCTATCTGCAGCTCCCAATACTTTCTCTGCGATTGCCTGGATATCTTGAAGATTGGAAAGCTTTTTATCTGTAACAAAGATGTATGGGTTCTCCATAACTGTCTCTAGAGTTTCAGAATTTGTTACAAAGTAAGGGCTAACATAACCGTTATCAAACTCCATACCTTCGGTATATTCAACTTCGTCTTTAAAACCTTTGGCCTCTTCAACTGTGATTACTCCCTCTCCTCCAACCTTATCAAAAACTCCTCCTATCATATCTCCAAGCTCCTTGTCATTGTTTGTAGAGATTGTTGCAACCTGTGCAATCTCCTCTTTGTTGGATATCTTCTTAGAGGTTCTCTCCAATTCTTTAACTATTAGTTCTGCTCCATGGTCTAAACCTCTTTTAAGAGAGATTGGATTGGAACCTGCAGCCACATTTCTAAAACCTGCAGAGGCTATTGCCTGAGCTAATACTGTAACTGTTGTAGTCCCATCTCCTGCTACATCATTTACTTGACTTGCTGCTTCTTTTATCATTTCTACTCCAACGTTCTTAAAGGGATCCTTGTCCTCGATCTCTTTAGCAACAGTAACACCATCCTTGGTAACAACTTGAGATCCAAAACTCTTTGCGAGGGCGATATTTCTTCCTTTTGGTCCAAGAGTTGTTTTTACTGCATTTGCTATAGTGTCAACACCTGCCTTAAGGGCTTTTCTAGCTTCTTCGTTATATATTATTGATTTTGCCATTTTAGTAAGCTAATAAATTTAATTACTTAACAATTGCAAGAATATCTTCTTCATTTAGTAAGAAGTATTTATCTCCATCTATTAAAATCTCATCTGGAGAATATTTCTTGAAATATATTCTGTCTCCTACAGAAACTTCAAAAGATATCTCTTTGCCGTCAATCTTGCCTTTGCCTAACTTAACAACAGTACCTGTTTCAGACCTCTGATCTTCACTTGCACTAGGTGGAAGAACTAATCCTCCGGATGTTTTCTCTTCTACTTCATCAGGTTTTACTAAGACTCTGTTTCCAAGGGGCTGTATTTTTATACTTTTTGCCATAATTTTTAGCAGATTAATTTAACGATTGCCAAAGAATTGTATCATAGAGAGTTGGCCCTCTTCAAGTCCAAAAGAAATTAAAGTCTTGGGGAAGCTATCTAGTTCCTTTAAATACCACCCTGTCCTCAAGTAATTCTATGTTATCTATTCTCCTCCCTAGGAAGTTATTTTCATTAAGCATTATGATTCCATCTGAAATACCCCTATTTAAATCTTCTCTCAATCTAGTTTCCAAGAATGCTGGGATTTCCAATCCTCCTATATGGACTTTTCTAATGTAAACTTCGGCTGTCTCAATGTTGTCTTTAACAATATCTAGAACTAACCAAGGAACCGATACTTTTTTGTATTTAGTTTTCAAGTATAGTTGCCAAACACCTTCTGATGGTTTGAGGCAAATATCTTCCACCCTGATATCTCCCTCCTCTGTAAAGTTTTCTGAGAAGAGATAAAGCATCTCTTCCTCTGTTAGAACAATAAAATCTGTTTTAGTATCTGACAATGTAAATTTCTTTATTTTATCCTCTATGGTAGCTCCTAAATTCTCTGCTTCAGAAGTTTTATCTGTAATATCTGACATACAGGTGATTCCCTGTTTAGATAGTTCCGTCTCCTTCCATTTAGAGTATCTAAGAGAAGAAACAAAAGCTATCACTGCTAGAGTGACTATCGCAAAAAGAAATAACAATAAGAGAGTTTTAAATACCTTCTTGAACATCGACTTTTCTTCTCTTTCTTCTAAATAAGTTCTCTTTAACATCTTCAACAATCTCGTCAAATAAGTTTACTTCCTTAATTCTAAAGACCTTACAACCAACGAAATAAGAGAGGAAACCATATACAGTTGTTATTCCAGTTAAGATAACAATAGAGATTGTTCTTGTAGAATCTAATTGGAAATCAAAGAGCTTGAAAACAAAATACATTCCCAAACACATTAGGGCAGCATTAATTACTTTCTTTATGGAAGGAACGATTGTCTTTTTCCAGGTAATAACTT
>CAYRDH010000065.1:0-2964 GCA_964423025.1 uncultured Candidatus Saccharibacteria bacterium
TATCCCGTTAGTTTTGACAAAGTTTTATTAGACGCACCATGTAGTGGAGAGGGAATGATATATATGAGGGGTCCTAAGCCCTTACGATTCTGGAGTATACAGAAAGTCAATAGATATTCCCAGATACAAAGGAAATTAATAGAGAGCGCATTCTTAACACTAAATCACGGAGGAACTATGATTTACTCCACATGCACATTAGAACCCGAAGAAAATGAAGGAGTTGTTACATATCTCTTGGAAAAGTATCCTAATGCAAGGATAGAAGAGGTTCATCTACACAAGAGCATAAAACATGAGAAAGGGATAACAAAATGGAGTGGTAACAAGTACCACCCCACTGTTAGAGACACAATTCGTATAACCCCCTCTAGTGAGATGATGGGTTTTTATATTGCTAAAATCTTTAAAGAATAACCTTAAGGTCTCAACGTTCCTCCAAATACCTGCCATGCAAGTAATGACTTAGCCACAAGGCTGAGAATAATGTAAACTTTTTCTCCGTATAAATAGTCCTTCCAAGGACCAACCTTTTTATATTGCAAAATCATATTAATTGCAAAACTGTTAAAGAAGAGGAATATGCTTACATATATCCAATAAACAAAATCCGGGATATTTCCTCCACCAAATTCTGTTGCTCCATATACATAGATACCGAATACTATCCAAGGAACAATTCCCGCGATACAACCAAGAATATATGTTAACCAATTTACTTTCTTATCCTGACTGTTGTGAACCTCCATTGCTAAACCTAATAGGTTCATTAAAGCATCAAGACTAAAAATCATAACTAGACTGGAAAGATCATAGATTCCTGTGAGGAAACTAATAGCCAACATCATCACACTTGCACTTAATGCATATTCAAACCACCTTACCTTGTTAATACCAAGTAAAAGATTCTTCTCATATCTCTTTCTATATACAGTTGAAATAAAGAAGTGAGCAAAAGAAGACATAAAGAAAAATATCGCTACAAACCAAGCGATATTGACCTCGGTGATTTGCTCAGTTGCTGGTAATAAACTCTGTGTCTGAGTATCGAAGCGAAGGTAATTTATAGTGATAGGAACAATTCCCTTTTCAGGGTCACTGATTAATAGTACTGCAACACCTTGGATTGCATGCAAGAAACCCATCACGAGATTGAACACCCTTAGATTTTTTAAATTCTTCATGGAATCTCTATGTAATAAATTTATTTGACAAATATATTAGCATAGAAAAAACATATTAGAAAAGAGAACCCCTCCCCGAAGGGAGGGGTTAAGTATCTAGGCTTAAAGGGAAAGGCTTATTCCTCTATTCCCTTCTTACTTAATTTGATCTTTCCTTGGCTATCTATTCCGACAACCTTGACCTTTATGATTTCTCCTTCGTTAACAAACTTTCTTACATCCTTAACGAATTCATCAGAGAGTTCAGATACATGAAGAAGTCCTGCGACCCCTGGAGCAAGATCTACAAAAGCTCCGTAGGTCATTATTGAAGCGACCTTGCCCTCGTAAATTTCCCCTATCTCGGGTTGGAAGTCATATCCTGAGATCAACTTCTGTGCTTTATCTATAGACTCCTGTGAGGAACTATATATATTTACAGTTCCATCCTCTTCTATCTCTACTTCTGCACCTGTTCTCTCAGATATTTCTCTAATATTCTTTCCTCCTGGACCAATAATTTCACCAATCTTGTCCTTAGGAACTTTAACCTGAACAACTCTAGGAGCATGAGCTGACATATCTTTTCTAGGCTCGGATATCGCCTCTGCCATCTTATCTAAGATCTTCAATCTTGCTTCTTTTGATTGTGCAAAGGTTTGCTTCACAATATCCATACTTAAACCTTTTGTCTTGGTATCCATTTGAACAGCGGTAACACCATCTCTAGTTCCGATGACCTTAAAGTCCATATCTCCGTAAAAATCTTCTACTCCCTGCATGTCTGTTAGGACTTTGAAAGAGCCATCTTCGTCGGTTACAAGTCCACATGCTATTCCTGCTACAGACTTTTTGACAGGAACACCTGCTGCCATTAATGCCATAGTTGAACCACAAGCCGAAGCCATTGAGCTAGAACCATTCTCTCCCTGAATCTCACTCATCACAACCATTGTGTATGGGAATTCTTCCTCTGAAGGAATAACTGGAAGTAATCCTTTCTCCGCTAGTTTTCCATGCCCTATTGCTCTTCTACTTGGGATCAATTTGGGTCTGTATGCTTCTCCGTAAGAAAATGGCAAGTCGTTATAGAAGTGCATATATCTTTGCTCTCCCTCTCCTTCCATATTATCTACCAACATTACATCCCTCAGACTTCCTAATGTCACAATTGTTAATACCTGGGTAACTCCCCTTGTAAATAATGCGGAACCGTGAACTCTAGGGAGGAGATCAGTCTCTACAAACATCTCCCTTATTTCCTCTATCTCTCTACCATCAGCTCTTGTATTATCCTTGATTACTAATTTCCTCAAAGATTTCTTAAGAAGTAGGTCATATGCCTCATCCAAAGAAGATTTAGAATACTTCCCTTCAAATTCCTGATGCAATTCTTTCTTCGTTACCTCATGTGTGGATGATTCCCCATCTCTCAGATTCTTCTCTATTCTGTCTTCTCCTAAAAACTCCTTTACCTTGTCGATTACTTCTTGGTCTAAAGCCATAGATTCATAGGTCTTGTCCTTAGGTTCCAATTGCTTGAGAAATTTATTCTGTTCCTCTATCCATAGCTGCATATACTCTAGAGATTTTTCCATCCCCTTAACAATTAGATCTTCCTCAATATCATGGCATCCACCATCTATCATTGAAAATGTTTTACCATCTCCAGCTACGACATAGTCCAGACTCTCTTCTGGAGTTGTCTTGTCCATAGTTTTAAGGATGTTTGCTATTTCTCCATCTTTAACACCAATTCTTACTCCTCCAACTGGTCCCTCAAATGGGGAAGTTGAATTCA
>CAYRDH010000066.1:0-2785 GCA_964423025.1 uncultured Candidatus Saccharibacteria bacterium
GTATCTCGATGGAGGATATATCTATGGAAATAGAGGTTGTTAATATGGGAGAGTATTACACCCATCATGTAACTATCTCTGGGTTGGACTCTGAGAAGGCGTATTCTTTTATGGTAGGGGATTCTTTTCTTTATACAAAAGCTAGGGAAGTAAGTGGAATCTCCATTGTTGAGACTCTTGCTGTTCCAAATAGTGTTGAGGCACCAATCCCTGCATATGGAACGATTAGAGATGCACAGGGTAGTGAAGACCCTGGTATGTTGGTTCCTGTTTATGATGGGATTGTTTATTTTAACCTTATGGATGAATTTAGTGGGAACAGAAGCAATGTTTATTCTGGACCTTTAAATGAGGATGGTAACTGGTATATAGATATTAGTGGAATAAGGGTTGAAGATGGGGAAGACTTTTTAAGTGGAGAGGTTATTGCGAATGTAGTTGGTGAGATAGCTATCGATGCTGGACCCGATGGTAAATGGGAGGGTGTTCTTAATAGCGATATTATAGCTCCTGCCGAAATGATTGTTATAAATGATCCTTTACAGGGAGGATTTGAGGGAGCTGGGATTAAGAAGGTTGAGAGTAAGGTTCTTGGAGATTTCACCTTTGATACAGAAGCAGCTAGTTGTTTGTTCGCTGGTTATTGTGGTCCCTGTTATGAAGGTGTTTTAACTAATCCTTGTACTTGTCCTCAGTCGACATTAGATTCCAGGCCTGGTTGTAAAGGACAGGAAGACGGAACGACTATGGAGCAGGCGATTGCGAAGGTCGCAGGAGGTGGATGTTCAAATGGGGATCCAGGAGAGTATGTCTATTTCCAGAGTGAATGTAAAGTATGTTCAAAGTATATTGTTGAAGGAGTAGATAAGGGTTATCGATGGCTAAGGGCATCTCCTCAGAGTATCTGCGATGGTCATCATGATGGTGTTGTCTTTGGAGGTGGGGGTGGTGGCGGTGGAGGTGAGGATACCCCATGTGTAACAACTCCACAAGCCCAGTTGAAAGTGGGAAGTAAATGTTGTCGGAATGGGATATGGGGGACAGGGAAACAGGTTTCTGTGGACATGTGTCCCGAGGGAGATTGTGATGCTTATGGTCTTTCTCTCTATTGTAATATCTCCGGAAATAGTGGATCTGTAAGTACTACAGTGCAGCCCAAGGTGGGGCAACCATGTGATGTTCCTCATGGATCTGGGAAGTGGATTACTCGCTTGGTAAGTGGTGTTGAGAAATTGAAGTGTACTGCGATTTCTTGTGATGAAGGGGATGGGTATGTTCGAAAGTTTGATGTTGATAAAGAGGTAGATGTTTGTGTCCTAAGCAATGGTGGTGTAATTCCCACTTCAACTACTATCTACATGCCGTTGTTTTTTGGACCGGTTGTCACAACCGGAGGGGGAGATGACGTCTTGGAAGAAGAAGGTCCTACTCTAGGCGAGGGAGAAGGGACCAAGATTGGAGCTGCATCGAAATGTTCTCCGAATCAAGCTCCTTGTTATTGCGATAAGGCTCCATATATAGGTCCCAATGGTTATTGCCCAGAGGTTCTTTCTTGTATTCATATGGGACAGGATACGGAGGGGAGAATATGTAGCACTAGTGGAGCTAGATGTGTAAATGAAGTTTGTGCTGAAAAAGCAGATGAGGTGAGTACAATTAATCCAGGAGATCCATGTGATGCTCCTCCGTGTATTTGTCCAATGCTTTCATACGAGTTAACGGAATCCGGATCTTTTTGCCCACAGACCTATACATGCACTTACTCTCAAAGCCTTCAACCAGCGGAGATAGATGGCAAAATTTGCCATCCCTCTGGAACCACATGTTTAAATGGAACTTGTAGTGGACCGTCCGCTTTAGGAAGTAAGGGTAATGAGTTTCTTAGTTCTCTTGTTTTAGGAAGCCATGCACAAGGGACAAGTAGTTTTCTTATAGATGGAGGAATGAATATTCTGGAAGAGCTTCCCATTGGAGTTTATGTTTTTGAATACGAAGGGACTCAATACAGATTTTTGGCTTCGGAGGAAGGTTCCATAGGCCTTGTCTATATTGATAAGAATGACAATAACCTTTACGACGAGGGAATAGATATACTCTTAAGCGATATTGCTTCTCTCATATCAATTCAAACTGTACAGAGGACATATAAATATTCAATTGTGAAAGGGATGAACTTTATCTCCTTCCCATATTTAATATCTAATCCGAATTTTAGAACAGCATCCGGGCTTTTGCAGGAACTGAACAAACAATTCCCAAGCTCCGTTCTTTCCATATCTCGTTTTGAGGGTGGTCGATGGAGAATTGTGGGAGAGAATGTCCAGATATACGATGTGAATGATTTCCGGTTCCTTCCAGGGGAAGGGTATGTTATTAAGGCAGTTAAAGATTTCGATCTTAATCTTATTGGCCAACCTGTAAAATACGAAACCCCTGGAGATACTGCCCCAGTAACCCTCTTTGAAGGTTGGAACCTAATAGGATTGTATGGAACAGGAGTAAAGACATACACTGCTAAAACAATGATAGCAGATATAAATGCTGCTAACTTTACAGCAGACAATGTATCTAAATGGGAAAAAGAGAAACAAAGCTATGAAGGATTCCAATTCTCAGAAGGACAAGAATATGGTTTTGACTTCCCAATAAATTCTCTTGAATCTGTCTTTGTAAGAGTCTTAGAGGGGAGAGGTAACTGGCAACCTAAATTAGGTAGTCAGTAGTAAATGCAAAATATTTATCTAAAGAGAGATATGGGTTACTAGAAATAGCCCATATCTTCTGC
>CAYRDH010000067.1:0-2766 GCA_964423025.1 uncultured Candidatus Saccharibacteria bacterium
TAAATATTGGAAGTGTTGAGTTTGTCTCCATCTAGAATTCGAGTATATAATGAAGGGTAATATTTTAAATTTTGCTGACAAAATCATGAAAGAAAAAGACCAGAAAAGTAACGAGAAAGGATTCCAGAGAATAATTGCTATTGGAATGGTAATAGTTATTGTATTTACCGCGGGCCTTATTGTAGGTAGAAGTGTTGATGTTGATTCAAGCATTTTCCCTATAACTACATCCAGAAACCTTGATATGGGAATGTTTTGGAGAGTTCTTGATTTAACTAGAAGAAACTATGTTGATTCTGATGAGATTGTAGATGAAGAATTGGTTTATGGCGCTATAAAGGGGATGGTGAGTTCTTTAGATGACCCTGCAACGGTATTTTTAACACCAGAAGAAACAGATGAATATGATGCTGCTAGTGAAGGGAAATTCTTTGAAGGAATAGGTGCAGAATTAGGTTATGATGATGGCCAGGTTGTTGTTGTTACTCCTTTGGAAGGTTCTCCAGCAAAAGCAGCAGGGATAAGGCCGGGAGATTATATCCTAAAAATAGATGACTACGAACTTACGAGTGAAGACACGGTCTATGATGCTGTGGCAAAAATAAGGGGAGAGGCAGGAACGGATGTTGTCCTAACAGTTTTACACAAAGGAGAGAGTGAACCAGTAGAGATTACAATTACACGAGATGAAATAACAATCCCTAGTATGTCTTTAGAATTTATTGGTACAGAGGAAGATATTGCACACTTTAAGATTGGTAGGTTTACAGAAGCTTCTTATGACATCTGGGTCTCCCAATGGGATAAGAATGTAGAGGAGATAGTAGATTCTGGCGTGGATAAGATGATTCTAGACCTTCGCGGAAATCCTGGAGGCTTTTTCGATGCTGCTATATATGCAGGCGATGACTTCTTAGAAGAAGGTTTTGTAATATCAAAGCAAAAGGATGCAGATGGTAACATAGAAGACTATGACTCTACTCAGGGAGGAGATCTCCTAGATATTGAATTGGTAATATTAATAAACTCTGGGAGTGCATCTGCCTCTGAAATCCTCGCTGGTGCTCTGAAACAGGCGGAGAGAGGGTTAATAATAGGGGAGGAGACATTCGGAAAGGGAACCGCACAGAGAGTTTATGACTTAGAAGATGGGTCTTCTTTACACCTTACTATACTGAAATGGTTACTTCCAGATGGCAGTAACATAGAGAGAGATAATGCAATAACTCCTGATGTCGAGGTTGAGCTTACAAACGATGATTTTATTGAAGGAAATGATCCTCAATTGGACAAAGCTATTGAGGAATTAACTAAATAAATTGTTAAATAATTATGTAAATATGAAAAAGGAAGATAAAAAAGAGGAGAAGGTTGTAAAAGAAACCAAGCAAGTCAAGGGAATAAAAGAAAAAGAGTCTAAGAAGAAACCAAATAAGCAGGTCCTTATCTTCACAGGGATATTTCTTGTGACTTTGGGTACATTCTTTTTAATATTCTTTTCTGGTTATATAGCAATCAATTATTCACCCATGATAAGGGACTATATTGCAGAAAACATTAATGAAGGGGAAGTTTCCACACAGGAGGAGGGTAAGAAATATGTTATTACACAAGAAGAAAAGGATGTAGTGGAAATCATAGAAGAGGCAGGTCACTCTGTGGTCAGCATAGCAATTTCTCAACTATCTTTAAGTCAGGAAGAAGGTTTAATAGATAGGAGTAGAAACATTGGATCTGGTTTTGTGGTTGATTCCAGTGGATTAATCGTTACAAACCAACATGTTGTCTCGGATACAACTGCAGATTACACAGTCATTACTGAGGATGGTGATGAATATCCCGTGGTAGAAATTTTAAGAGACGATTTCAATGACATCGCTATTGTAAAAGTAGCTCTGGAAGAAGGAGAGGAATTATCAGCTCTTGGTTTGGGGGATTCAGATTCTCTTTTAGTTGGTCAAAATGTTATTGCTATAGGAACTCCTTTAGGAGAGTATGCAGGGAGTGCTACAACAGGAATAATAAGTGGTCTAGATAGGTCTGTAACGGCGAGTTCTGGCTGGTTTGGTTCAACAGCAAAGACCTATGAAGATGTAATACAAACAGATGCTGCAGTGAACCCAGGGAACTCAGGGGGGCCTTTAATAAACTCTTTGGGAGAAGTTATTGGTATTAACTTTGCTACAACATCAGGTGCAGACAACATCTCTTTTGCAATACCAATAAATAAGGTTAAAACAAGATTAGAAGAGTACAGAACCTATGGTAAATTTATAAGACCATACTTGGGAGTCTCTTACCAAATGATTTCAGAATACGAAGCTCTTTACTACACAGACGTTGTCCCTGGAGCTCTAGTTTTAAGAGTAGATCCAGCATCTCCAGCATTTGAAGCTGGAATTGAGAGAGGAGATATTGTAGTGAAATTTGGAGAAGATGAAGTTAATAGATCTCTAGCAGATATAATTCAGGAGTACGCAGTAGACGAAGAAGTGTCCGTTACTCTTGTCAGGGAAGGGGAGGATCAGAATATAACAGTAGTCTTAGGTGAGCAGGACTAGGAGAGATTAACCAAGACAAATCTATCTAGATCTCTGTAATCCTTGATTACACGTACCTCGTAATTATCTAGAACCCTTTGCAAATTTTCTAATGTGGAGGGCTCTATCTCCATAAGCAAAGAAATGTCTCTCTTACGAGCTTTCTCAATCTGTGATATTAGCTTTCTATAATACTTAAGACCACCTGTTCCTCCTAAAAGTGCTC
>CAYRDH010000068.1:0-2743 GCA_964423025.1 uncultured Candidatus Saccharibacteria bacterium
CTTATTCTGTCTAAGGTCTTTAATAGATGTCTTAAGATTTGGCATTTTAATTAGATATATATGTAAAGTAAATAACTTGTAAGTCAAGGTATTATATATATTATGACTTTATTTGTAAACATTTTTATTTGTGTTACACTATTTCTATGAGGAGGAGTAGGTTGGTTAAGTTTTTCTTGTTTTTGTTTTTTGTATTTTCTGTTGCTTCTGCAGTTTCTGTTTATGTTATTTATTACAGGGAGGATACGGAAGATATCTCAGAGAATGTCCTAGGAGTTAGGAATCCTACTGGAGTTCCATATATTATTAATCTACCACCTTTAGTTGTTAGGGAAGGGGAGGTTTATGAGTATAGAGTGAGGGTTTTGGATAGTGACACAGAAATACAGGATCTTGAATTAGAGTATGTAGAAGGGCCTGAGTGGCTTGATTTGGACGATTTAGTCCTTAAGGGTGTTGCACCAAGTGGAAGTAAGGGGACTTACAAAATTGTTTTGACTGTTTCGGATGGGTATAATAGTTCTACTAAAGAGGATTATATATTAGTAGAGGAGAGTTTAGAGGATGTCGAACGATAAAAAGAAGATTTACATTTTATTTTCTCTTGCGGTTTTACTTTTATCTGCGGGGCTTTTTTTATTATTCTCTAAAGATGTTGATGAGTTGGAGGTTAAGGGAATAGCAGGAAAGGATTGTGTTCCATACAATATTTTTGTTATGCCTGGAGAGACAGATTACTCTGTGGAAATATCTTGGAAGACTAGGTCTGAGTGTTTAGGTTTTATCCTTTATGGTAAGGATAGTGGGAATTTAGATATGGTAGCAGTGGATCTTGTAAATAAGAGTAGTTCTAGGGACCACAATGTGTCAATAGATGGGTTGCTCAGAAAGGAAAGGTATTACTTTCTAGTAAACTCTCAGGATCAGGCTTATGGGAATAATGGATCTCCTTTGGAATTTATTATAGAGAATCTTTAAGATCTCTTTTTCTTATTCTTAGATACCTTTTTTACTAACTTAGTCTCAAAGTATTTCTTAGGCTTGAATATTCTCCATGAGAAGACTTCTGCTTCTTTGTAAGCTCCTGAGTTTATTAACTTCTCCATCATTGCCTGGCCCATAGGTTTTGAGTAGATGTACCAACCAACTAATACAACTAGTAGTCCAAGTAGTATTCTTCCAATTACAGAATCGAAGATTCCTGTTTCTGGTGTGGTTTCAGAATCTGGTTTCTCAACAACTGGAGTTTCATCGTCTGTAGGGGTTTCTTCACCACTACAACTCTGTGCCACATTCAATACAAGTTCAGCTCTTAATGTCTCTGGATTAGAAGGAATCTCTGCTGGAGTTATAACTACTTCATTTTGGTTTTCTCCTGTGAGAGCATCCTCGCCAGCTTCTGACATAAAGACTATTGTTAGTGATTGACCACTATTAACAGACCAACCCCCAGTTTTTTCCCATACTACTTCTTGGGTATCTCCTACATCTGTTGCTGTTACAAATTCGTTATCGCCTACTTTAACGCCATTTATTTTTGTTGAATCTGCTACATATGTAAATCCTAGTGGTAGTTTATCTTTTACTGAGTAGATTATTTGGGCTGTGGTGCTGTCGTTTACTGTTTTTAGAGTAAACTCTGCGACATTATCTGGAGTTACTCTTTCAACACAACTGACATTTGATGTCTTGAAGACACTGAACTTAGATTCTTCTGCTTCTTGCAATTCCTCAGTAGTAGGATCTATCTGGGGGAAATTGAAGGAGGTATTTACAGTCCCTATAACTTCTGTGTCAGATCGAACTTCTGCAGTTATGTCTATATTCCCAATTTTCCCATCAAGTTGTGAGAAATTTAGGTCAGTACTAAAATTCTCAGAGTTGTAAAGGTCTTGTTCCAGCATAGAGATTTCGCCCTTAGTGCTATCTATTGTAAAGCCCTCTGTCATTGATAGGTCTCCTACCGTAGAATCTCCTAGGTCAAAAGAGAATCTTATTGTTAACTGTGCTTCATTCTCGATATTCCCAATTCCTATTTTAATTGCGGAGACTTTGTAAGTGTCTCCATCTTTTCTTGTTTGTACTTGCATTGTGCTAACACTTGCAGAAGTGGTTTGTTCAATCTCAATGAGTCTTCTACAGATGGGGGAGTTTATCTGGTTTGCACTTGCATCTGATGCTGTCGCAAAGATATTTAGAGTAGAGGTGTCTAATTCTGTATATGTCTTCGTTATGGTTAAGGAGTCTGGTGATATTGAATCAGGTTCTACTTCTTGGTTATTGATTACAAATTTGTGATCTGTATAAACGGCATCGAATTTGGCCTCAATGGTTAACTCTTGCTCATCCACAGGGATTTTCCCTGTAACGATCTTTCCCGCACTATCCTTTATGGTCATCTCTGTACACCGACTATCTTGTACTACTGGTATAGGACATATTTGGTAGAGATTTTGCTGTGTTGTGCTATTTAGTAAATTTGTTGAAAGCTTATCAACTGAACAAGGTGCGCTACAGTTTTGGTTACTAGGAACGGTATTTAGTTCAAAAGAGAAACCTCTTCTAGTATCTCCACACTCTGATACCACAGCTGGGTCAATGTAATAACAACCACAGGTTGTTTCTGTTACAACCTGTTCGTCTGTTGGTTCGTCCAAGGTGTAAAAATAGACTGCCGCAATAATAAGACCTATACCCAAAATAGCAGCAATTATGATTAATAGGGTGGTACTCTTTTTCTTTT
>CAYRDH010000069.1:0-2464 GCA_964423025.1 uncultured Candidatus Saccharibacteria bacterium
TAATAACTGCAACTCCTCCTGTTAATTTCGCAAGCCTCTCCTGCAATTTCTCTTTATCGTAATCGGAGGTTGTATTTTCTATCTGTGCTTTAATCTCTTTGACTCTGGCATCTAGATCTTTCTTTGTTCCTTTTCCTTCCACAATTATTGTTTTCTCTTTGTTAACAATAACTTTCTTTGCCGAGCCAAGATTACTGATCTCTACAGCATCTAGCGTCTTTCCAACTTCTTCAGAGATAAATTCTGCTCCTGTAAGGGTAGATATATCTTGTAAGATCTCCTTCTTTCTGTCTCCAAAGCCTGGAGCCTTAACAGCAACAACATCCAAAGTCCCTCTCAATTTATTAACAACCAAAGTAGCTAATGCTTGATTCTCTATGTCATCTGCAATTATTACAAGAGGTCTATCTGCAGCTCCCAATACTTTCTCCGCGATTGCCTGGATATCTTGAAGATTAGAAAGCTTTTTATCTGTAACAAAGATGTATGGGTTCTCCATAACTGTCTCTAAGGTCTCAGAATTTGTTACAAAGTAAGGGCTAACATAACCATTATCAAATTCCATACCTTCGGTATGTTCAATCTCGTCTTTAAAGGATTTGCCCTCCTCAACAGTTATAACCCCCTCCACTCCAACTTTATCCAGAGCCTCAACAATTATCTCTCCCAATTCTTTATCATTGTTTGTAGAAATTGTAGAAACTTGCGCTAACTCCTCTCTGTTAGAAATTTTCTTAGAGGTTTTTTTTAGCTCTCTTACTACCAATTCTGCTCCATGGTCTAATCCCCTTTTAAGAGAGATTGGGTTGGAGCCTGCAGCTACATTTCTGAATCCAGCGGAGACTATTGCCTGGGCTAACACTGTAACTGTTGTAGTGCCATCTCCAGCAACCTCACTTACATTACTTGCCGCCTCCTTTATCATTTCTACTCCAACATTCTTAAAAGGATCTTTATCTTCTATTTCCTTTGCTACGGTAACACCATCCTTGGTAACAACTTGAGATCCAAAACTCTTTGCAAGGGCAATGTTTCTTCCTTTTGGACCAAGAGTTGTTTTTACTGCATTTGCTATAGTGTCAACACCTGCCTTAAGGGCTTTTCTAGCTTCTTCGTTATATATTATTGATTTTGCCATTTTAGTAAGCTAATAAATTTAATTACTTAACAAACAATTGCAAGAATCTTCTCCTCGTCCAGCAGGACGTATCTGTCCTCGTCTATTAAAATCTCCTCTGGAGAATATTTCTTGAAATAAATCCTATCTCCAACAGAAACTTCAAAAGATATCTCTTTGCCATCAATCTTGCCTTTTCCTAACTTAACCACAGTGCCTGTTTCAGGCCTCTGATCTTCACTTGCACTAGGTGGAAGAACTAATCCTCCTGATGTCTTCACTTCTACTTCATCAGGTTTTACTAAGACTCTGTTTCCGAGGGGCTGTATTTTTATACTTTTTGCCATAATTTTTAGCAGATCAATTTAACAATTGCCAAGGAATTGTATCATAGAGAGTTGGCCCTCTTCAAGTCCAAGAGAAATTAAAGTCTTGGAAAAGCTATCTAGTTCCTTTAAATACCACCTTGTCCTCAAGTAATTCTATATTGTCTATTCTTCTTCCAAGAAAGTTGTTTTCATTAAGCATTATAATTCCATCTGAAATACCCCTATTTAAATCTTCTCTCAATTTGGTTTCTAGGAATGCTGGGATTTCCAATCCTCCTATATGGACTTTTCTAATATAAACTTCTGCTGTCTCAATGTTGTCTTTAACAATATCTAGAACCAACCAGGGAATTGATATTTTTTTGTATTTAGTTTTCAAGTATAGTTGCCAAACACCTTCTGATGGTTTGAGGCAAATATCTTCCACCCTGATATCTCCCTCCTCTGTAAAGTTTTCTGAGAAGAGATAAAGCATCTCTTCCTCTGTTAGAACAATAAAATCTGTTTTAGTATCTGACAATGTAAATTTCTTTATTTTATCCTCTATGGTAGCTCCTAAATTCTCTGCTTCAGAAGTTTTATCTGTAATATCTGACATACAGGTGATTCCCTGTTTAGATAGTTCCGTCTCCTTCCATTTAGAGTATCTAAGAGAAGAAACAAAAAGAATCGCTGCTAGAATGACTATTGCAAAAAGAAATAACAATAAGAGAGTTTTAAATACCTTCTTGAACATCGACTTTCCTTCTCTTTCTTCTAAATAAGTTCTCTTTAATATCTTCAACCGTTTCATCAAATAAAGTTACTTCCTTAATTCTAAAGACCTTACAACCAACAAAATAAGAGAGGAAACCATAGACAGTTGTTATCCCAGTTAAGATAACAATAGAGATTGTTCTCGTAGTATCTAGTTGGAAATCAAAGAGCTTGAAAACAAAATACATTCCTAGACACATCAGGGCTGCATTAATTACTTTCTTTATGGAAGGAACGATTGTCTTTTTCCAGGTAATAACTT
>CAYRDH010000070.1:0-2324 GCA_964423025.1 uncultured Candidatus Saccharibacteria bacterium
GTTTATCCAAAAAGGGGTCTTAAGGAGGGAATCTGTGTTGTTTAGCTAAAAGCTATTAAATTTCACAGAGTTCCCTCCCAAAAGATCTATCATTCCATTATTTTCCTTTCTTCTGTAATTGAATACAATTACGACCCTGGAATCGTGTTTCAACCCATTCATAATCAGGTTGAGAGTACACTTTGCCTTCTTCAAATCCTCCGAAACAGATCTTCCTGTTTTGATCAACTAGAAGTTCTAGGTCGGAAGTCCATTCCCCATATTCTTCTTCACAAACACTGTCGAAGGGATTACCCCAGCATCTTTCGAAGCGATAGGATCCCAAATACTCAGGGTTTGTTTCTGGAAGGATCTCAATCCTATCCCAAGGGACAGGGCTTGATGAACAAGCTGTAAAGAGAACAGGGAAAAGAACAAACAGTAATAAGAAAAACTTTTTGTTAAACATAAAATCTCCTTTGATACCTAAATAGGCATGATTAATAACGACACTGAAGTATCAAGCAGCAGTAAATACCTCAATGCCGTTATCAATCCAGAGGATATGTTTAGATAGACCTTTTTAAAGAGCAATTATTCCTTATGTACTAAGACAAGAAGGAATAAATAGGCATTAAACCTATAGTATATTATACCATTTTTGGAAGAATCTAGACAGTTGTGCCCCAATCCTGAGTATTTGTTAGTATTTCAGGCTTTTTATCACTTACAATCACCATATATTCAAACATTACACTATTTCCACCATTCACAGTCTTAGCAGACCATCCATCCTCATCTATCTCCACATCTGAGATGTCGTCTACAACCTGACATTCAACACAGATGACCATGCCGTCTTCAAGTAGCTTTCCTGTCCCTCTTTCTCCGTAAGCATATATCTCTGGCTCATCATGCAAGGTCTTGCCGATTCCATGGCCCACAAACATTCTAAGAGTATTATAGCCACTTTCATTTGCTGCCTTCTCCATCTCATATCCGACATCTCCAACTCTATTTCCAACTACCGCTTTCTCAACAGCATTCTCTACAGCCTCCCTCCCTGCCTTAAGAAGCTTGGCATTCTCCTTGCTTGGTTCTCCAATACTCCAGGTCCAACAATGATCGGTATAGATTTTTTTGTAATATATCCCAAAGTCTATAGAGACCAAATCCCCCTTTTTAAGAGGGATGTCTTTAGGAATTCCATGAACAGCTACATCATTTACAGATATACAGGTATTGTAATTGTATCCTTGTACTTTCTTGAAAGCGGGCTTTACTCCATATTTTTTACACAGAAAACCAGCTTGCCTATCAATATCTAGGGGTGTGACACCCTCTCTTATCTCATCTCTTAACTGGGATAAAATGTTCACTGATATTCCTGCAGCCTCTTTTAAAATCTTTTCTTCTTTTGGCTTTGTTATTATCATGGTAAATTATACAACATTCTAAAAATTAATTAATGGTATACTAAAAAATATGCAACAAGATAAAAAAGAGAAAACATTATACTTCGACACAGAAACAACTGACATCCAGAGCAAAGACATCGTTCAACTTGCAATTCTAAAAGAGGATGGAACTACATTAAATATGTTTTTTAATCCCATACAGGAAGTCAGTTATACAGCGATGTCGATACATCATCTTACTCCAGAATTCCTAGCAGATTATCCAACATTTGAGGAAGCAAAACTCCCAGAGGATTTTGAAGAGAAGGAATTCGCAGGGAAGGATTTGAAAGAATATTTAGAACATCTTGCTAAGGAATATATCTGGGTCGCACACAACGTAGAATTTGACAAAGAGGTTCTCGGGAAAAAAGGGATTGAGATCCCTAGAGCCATATGTACCTTTAAGCTTGCTAGAAATATGCTTACAGAGGAGGAGAGAGATTTAGAGAGTTATGCCTTACAATATCTTAGATACTATCTAGGCCTCTACAAAAAAGAGAACCAAGACCACAATACCGCACATGACGCTCTAAGTGATGTTTACTTTTTAAGAGATCTTTTCAAGTATATACAAAGTAATAGCAAACTCAGTATCGAGAACATGATCCAGATATCCAAAGAGCCAGCATTTATTAGAAATATTAGCTTTGGGAAATACGCTGGTCACCTGTTAGCAGACATAGCAAAAGAAGATAGAGGTTACCTGGAATGGATGCTTAACAACATCACCGAGAAAGAGGATCTAAGATGGAACATTGAAAGAGTTTTAGAAATGGGAGGGGGGACATTGTTCGATTAGAACAAGGAAAACTTCATGTCAAAGGAGTTTGAGAGTTTACATATTAAACGACATCAAGTATATTAAAACAACATGCAGACTCAGAG
>CAYRDH010000071.1:0-2231 GCA_964423025.1 uncultured Candidatus Saccharibacteria bacterium
TTCTTCGGCCGACACTGACCTGGACCTGTACAAAGCCCCCCTAAGTGAGATAATTGAACACAAGGCGAAGGGCAACTCGCAGCATCACTATCCTCCGGGGCAACTGTCTCCGGCTGATTAACTCTCCAAAGTAGATACCCCCCTGCCCCTATAAAAACAAAAAAAAGGAGACCTAATATAATTAATTTACTCCTTTTAGTAGACAGTTTTAAATCCATATACTTAAATAATATCAGATACTATATTGACTTTACCATATCTCTTTTCCTATTTTTTATCTCTAATAACTTTGCTCTCAAATTTTCTCTTTCTATCCTCCCTTTTCTTTTGGTTAACACCTTCTACAAAACCGAGAGTCCCTTGAACAGACACAATTATGCCCCTTCCAAGGATTCTCCAGGTAAAACCGAGGAACAACAAGGAGAAACCAAGTATTAGTGATGTCTGACCGTCATCAAATATCCCTGTTCCTGGCAAATCCTCTTCCTCTTCTGGAGTCTCTGGCTCTTCAGGATCCTCTGGATCTTGGATAATACAATCTGCAATTATACTTGCATTTGCGATTAAAGAATTCCCTGCGCTAGGTACTGCTTCAACTGTATTATCATAGGTTCCAAAAGCATCTTTTGGAACTATGTATGAATAGGTATATGTCTTGGACTGTCCTGGTGCAAATTGCCTATCTGTACCGGTTAATAACCAACTTATCTTTCCAGCGGAAAACTCCCCGTTAGAGCTTATCCCATCTATATATTCCTCCAAAACTTTGCTATCAAGGGTATCTACTACGGAGAGTATCTCACCACTTCCTTCTCCAGTATTTTCTATTGTTATTATATATTCTAACTTCGCCTTAGGATTCTCTGTATTGTCATCTATACAGGATTCCACAGGGATTTTTGTGATTTCCCAATCTGGATTCTTTATTTCTTCTGCAACAGTAAAGGAGGTTGTTAGGGAACAATTAGTTCCAGCTCCTCCTGCTCCTTTTTTATCCTTCCATACCGCAGTTATCGTGTAAGAACCTGACTCTAAACAGTTTGTTTCTGTTGAAAGAGTTTCTTTAACTCTAACTTCTTGGTCTCCGGTTTTAATAGTAGTTTTACTTGCGCTTACTCTTACATCACCATTTACCTTCACAACTATTGTACTTTTATCTACTCCATCCGAATCTTTAGCAACAAATGAGTACTCTATATTCGAACAATAAGGATATACCCCAGAGGGTTTACCTAGGTTGTCCCAATTTCCACCATCACAGACTGGGTCGGGTGGTGGTGGCGGTGGTGGTGGCTCAGGCTTACAATACCTATAAATAACGGTGGGGTTATTACAATCCGGATGATTAGCCCAACAGAACTTAGCCGTCATCTTAGTACATCCTGAGCCCATAGAGTTACCCGACACTCCACAATTTATGTATCCTGTAGGACAGCTTGGTGGAGTACACTTAGGAGGGTTTCCATTACATACACTACTATTTGTACCACCACATAATTCACAAGCACAATTCTTATGACTCATTACTACTTTAGGCCATTCACATTTAACGTCTTTACAATCACCCTCACTTGGAGGGCCATCCTCTCTTACACATGTATGTGTTCCAACACAGTAGTAGCCAGGAGTCCCATTTGGAGGATTCTGACTGGCGTTAATATATTGACAGGTTGCATTACAACCACAATATTGCCCATTCTCCGCAGCAGTACAGGTTGAAGAGATACATCTAGTTTGGACACACTTCCAACCAGATACACACCCCCATGCCGGATTGCAGCAGGCACCACAACCACCTCCAGCTTCACTCAACCCTGGGGAAAGCTCCTTCTCCTGATTAACTCTCCACAAAAGAAAAACTCCGGAAACAAGAAAAACAAAGGCTAATATTGAAAGTACTATTAAATTCTTTTTATTTTTGTTAGGCAGCATTACTTTCATTACCCAAACATCTCCTTCATAGTATCTATATTAATAACATCCTTTATCATAATCAATACTACCAAAACCATGAGAAGAATCATACTTCCATTTATAACAATAGCCTTTAACTTCTCATCAAAATCCTTTCTAAATATTCCCTCAAGCGCAACGATCAATACCCTACCCCCATCTAAGGCAGGAACAGGAAGGAGATTCATGATTGCCAAAGAGATTGAGAGATCTGCAATTAAGGAAAGAAACACCAAAAATCCTCGTGTCTTAAGACTATCTATAAGAAGGAATATCCC
>CAYRDH010000072.1:0-2224 GCA_964423025.1 uncultured Candidatus Saccharibacteria bacterium
CAAAATATTGAATTTTTTCTGCATCTGTTAAAGTTCTCTCTGCTTTAATTGCATCTAATTCTGCTAATTGTCTCCCTATTATTGCAGATCTCTGTTCAGGAGTATTCTCTCCTCTTAGATTTGTAATCTCTTGGGCTTGTGCGTCAATCTGTTGTCTTAGTTGCTCAGTTTCTGCTGAGGCTGTACCTGTTGTTGGTGTAGTGTTAGGAGTTGTATCCGGTGTTGTATCGGGAGTTGTGTCAGGAGTTGTATCAGGAGTTGTATCGGGAGTTGTGTCGGGAGTTGTGTTAGGAGTTGTGTTAGGTCTATTCTCTTGGTCTAATCGTGCAATTAATTCTGCATGTAGTGCTTGGTGCTTTTCATCGCTTAGCCTTTGTCCTTCAAGAATCGCGTCAAGCTTTTGATCTGTTAAAGCTTGTCTTTCTTGTGATAATCTCATATGTTCTAGCATTTCTTCTTGAGTTAAGTTTCCTTGCTCTTGCCTTTCTCGTATTTCTGCTAGTCTTGCATCTATCTCCCCTACTCGATTCTCGATTCTGGAGATACCCTCCCCGTTCTGTGAAATTCTCTTGTCTAGATCTGCAAGAATCTCCGGAATCTTAGGAGCCCCCTCTGGTTCTGTATCCAGTGGTTGTTCTGGTCCTGTATTTTCTACAGGTCCTTCTTCAAGATCTCTTGCTAAGAATCCTAGATACCTCTGAGCACTCTCTTCATCCATTAATTCTGTTAAGGACTCTTTAAAAGATTTCCCTTGTAAGTCGTTCTGGATATCTTTACTATCTCTTAAAAACTCTTGTCCCTTCTTGGATAAACCGCTAGGACTCTTCTCATTCCACTGACTTAGGTCTTCTAGTTTTACATCTTTTCTTAATACTGTTCCATCTTGAGACTCTTTCCAAACCCTGACTCTGTCTACACCATTCTGATCTTGGAATACTCCAGTTGCGAACCAATCATCTTCCATTTCTCCTGAAGTTCTTTCAACCCTCAGGTTATATCTAGGTTTCCCAGCTCTAAGAGTTTCTTCAACAGAAGGGATTTTGTTTGCCTCCTCATTCCTATCTAAAGCTTCCTGATGTAAATCTCTTTGTACTGGTTGTTCTTGAGCTTTGTATTTTTGTTCAATTTGTCCTTCTCCAGCCATAGCAATCTCTGCAGCTGTCCTTAAAGGTGTTCCAGTAGGTTGTACTTCAGGTGTTGTTTCTTGCTGTGGCGTTTGTGTAGCTGCATTATGTTTCTGTTCAATCTGTCCTTCTCCAGCCATAGCAATTTCTACAGCACTTCTAAGTGGTGTTCCAGTTGCTTGTGCTTCTGGAGTTGTTTCTTGTTGTGGAGTTTGTGTAGCTGCATTATATTTCTGTTCAATTTGTCCTTCTCCTGCATTAGAAATTTCCAAGGCACTTCTTAAAGGTGTCCCTGTTTTTACTTCAGGAGCACTCTCCGCCTTAGCTCTGTTAGTAATTTCTGGAGCTTCATTTTGGAAAAAGTTTTGACCTTGTGGAGGAGTTGGAACCTGAGCATTTGCCCCATTATTTCTAGCCTCTGCTTGGGCAACAGTCTCTTGGTGCTTTGCAGCATTAGCCTCTCTTTGTGCAAAATCTGCATTCATCTCTTCCCTCGCGGCTTCTATATGATGATCTCTTACATGTAATGTGGCATTCTCATTGCTTGGACTTGCAAACTGTCCTTTCTCGTCCTTGAGATATGCTCTGTCCTGAGGATTCTGACCTTTCATTACCTCTTGGACATACTGTGCTCTTGTTTCTTCTACTGAAGCTTCAGGAGCTTGTTCATTACTACTAGGGGAATTCATTTCTGGGCTTTCCATAATATCCTTATTTCAATTTATATTCTTGCCCAGAATAAAGTGGGCAGTTTTATATATACAATTTACTTTCAAATAGCCTTTATGTCAAGAAATTAAGACTAGAATTTCCTCTTAATTTTCTTGCCCTCATAGTATTCTTCAACAATGAAGTCAGTATTGTTGAAATATAATATTTCCCAGAATATTTCAAAGCCATGTTTAAACCATCTAATTTTCTTTCCTGCTGAAAGACCTCTTGGTTTGTAATATATATCCAAGTCTCTGGAATTTAATTTTTCACCACCTATTTTTCTGTAACGAGATAGCTTTGCTGTCATTTCCGGTTCCATCCCAAAGTTTGTAGTAGTTTCCAAAGACTTAAATATTGTTCTCATTATGTCCCCTCTAACCATCTTG
>CAYRDH010000073.1:0-2151 GCA_964423025.1 uncultured Candidatus Saccharibacteria bacterium
ATGGAGAGATAAGATATCTGCACACACTTAATGCTTCAGGATTAGCTACTAGTAGGCTAATGGTGGCGATATTAGAAACTTACCAACAGAAGGATGGTAGTATTATTGTTCCAAAAGTGTTGAGAAAGTATATGGGCGGAACAAAGAAAATAGAAGCAGAGAATTAAAATAGGATTTTATATAGCTATGAACTTTTTCTTAGGTATCTTTCCAGATAAGGCAACAGTAGATCAGATAAAGAAAGTGGTTGTTGAAGTCGGAAAAGTCTTTGACGGTTTTGACATTCCAGTTAGATGGTCTAAACCTGACAAATATCACATGACCCTAATATACTTAGGTGACAAGCTCCCATTCTACAAAAGACTGTTCTTCAAATATAAGCTTAAAAGTTTCTCCTTAAAAAGATTTAAACTGAAATTTAACAAGGTTAAATTAGGAATAAGCAGAAAATATAAAGAGTTAATATATATGGACCTACTGGAAGGTGGAGAAGAGATGAGAAAGCTGTATCTAGAGTTAAGAAACCTTCTCAACCTTCAAGATGATGGTAACTTTATTCCTCACTTAACATTGGGTAGGGTTAGTAAAGAATTAACAGACCAAGAGTATGCAAATATATGTAGAGATCTTTCAGTAGTAACAAAGAAGTTGGATATTGATAAAATTCAGTTTTTTGTAAACGAATTAAAGCTTGTACAGAGTAAAGACGGGGAGTATCAGGTTTTAATAAACTTCAGTGACTCTTCTAATATCAAATTGTAATCATTAGTCCAGATTGCATGGTCATGTTTTCTAAACCAAGTTTTTTGTCGTTTAGAATACTTCTTTGTGTTTCTTGCAATTTCTTTCTTAACTTCTTTTAGTGAGATTTTCTCCTCAAAGTATGGGGTAAATTCTTGGTAGCCTATTGTATTGAGGGCGGAGTATTTCCCTAATCCTTTCTTTCTTAATTTTTTATTTTCCTCCAGCAATCCCATTTCAAACATTTTTTCGACTCTTGTCTCAATTTTTTTGTTTAATAGTTTTTTATCTAAATCTATTACAAAATATTTATGTTTTTTGGGTTCTTTCTTGTTTAAAATCTCTCCCTCTCTTTCAATTATCCTTATTAATCTTATTGGATTGTTCCTGTCACTTTTGTTTAATTTCTTTAAAAGTTTAGGGTCGATATCAGATACTAATTTCTGTAACTCTTTAACACTTAGTTTGTTTAATCGCTCTCTTTCGTCTCTTTCTTTTTTACTTGGTTTCTCTTCTTTTAGTTCGTAGTTAAATATTACGGAGTCTATATATAACCCAGAGCCACCTACTAGGATGGGGATCTTTTTCTTAGGGAAGGATTTTAACAGTTTATTAAAATCTTTCTGGTATTTGTAAATATTAAAATCTTCTTTTACGGAGATGTAATCATAGAGATGGTGGGGGACAATGGACCTTTCTTTCTTAGAAGGCTTTGCAGTTCCAATGGTTAATTCTTTGTATACTTGTCTAGAGTCCCCATTTATTATCTCCCCGTCTATTTCTTTTGCTAACCTAATAGCAAGGTCAGATTTACCACTTGCGGTGGGTCCTGCGATTACTATTATTGGGATAGAGTCGAACTTAGATCCTTTGGTGGTCATTTTACTGTGTAGTAGAGAAGAGCGTAATTAACCCAGATTATTGCGATACTGGTTGCTCCGGAGAGGAGAATGAAGATTAAGAAGGTTGATGTGAGGAATATGGATAGTGCAGAAAAGAGTAGAGCGAGGAAAATTGTTAGATATATCGAATCTTGTATATATTCTCTCTTAAGGTCATTCATGTTGAAATTTTTGTTTTTATTGTTTAATTGGTAATAACCAATGGAGGAACCGACATTCAAGAGATTGACGAAGATAACAATGACTGGGGTGAGTAGGAATATGTAGGTAATGGTGTAGTTGAAGGCTACACTTAGGAATGTTATGCCAAGGAGGGTTACTAATGCGCTGGAGAGGAGAGACAGGATTGAAAAAATAAAGAGTTTGTTATTCTTAGTTACAACCTTAACAAGTAATGGAAGAAGTATGAACAATGAGAGGTAGAGAGACAAGGTAGATATCTTCTCTATATTTGTCCAATTGTTCCAAAGGTTCATAAATATTTCCATATTAAATTCTCTTTACTTTA
>CAYRDH010000074.1:0-2007 GCA_964423025.1 uncultured Candidatus Saccharibacteria bacterium
AATATATTTAATTTTTTAACAATATATTCATGGCAGATTTTGAAAGAACAAAGCCACACATGAATATCGGAACCTTAGGTCATATTGATCATGGTAAGACTACATTGGTTCGAGGTATTCTGAACGCTTTCTCTCCGGAGGCAGCAAAAGTAATGATAGACAAACTAGATAAAGATCCAGACTCTAGAGCAAAGTCTATTACAATATCAGTAGCTCACGTTGAGTTTGAAACTGATAGCAGGCACTACGCATTAGTAGATTGCCCAGGTCACAAAGACTATATAAAGAACATGATCACAGGTGCAGCACAGATGGATGGTGCAATTTTAGTTATCTCCTCAAATGATGGTGCTATGCCACAAACAAAGGAGCACTTGTTACTTGCTAAGCAAGTAGGAGTACCTAAGGTTGTAGTATATATCAACAAGTTTGGAGAAGCTGACGAAGAGATCTTAGAGCTTATTAAAGCTGACGTTCAAGATCTTTTGGAGAAATATGGTTTCGATGGAAACGCTCCAATAATCGTCGGAGATGCACTTAAGGCAGAGAAAGGTGAAGAGGAAGGATTAGAGTCTGCAAGAGAGCTATTGAAAGCAGTTGATGAATATATTGATCTTCCTGAGAGAGACATCGAGAAGCCATTCCTTATGCCTATCGAAGATGTATTCTCCATTGAGGGAAGAGGAACTGTTGCAACAGGAAGAATAGAGAGAGGTATTATAAAGGTTGGTGAGAGTGTAGACATTTTAGGAATGGGAAGAAAGCCTCAGACAGTTGCAGTAACAGGAGTAGAGATGTTTAACAAGACATTAAGCGAAGGACAAGCAGGAGATAACGTTGGTATTTTGTTAAGAGGTTTGAAGAGGGCAGATTTGGAAAGAGGTCAGATATTAGCAGCTCCTGGTTCAGTTACAACACATACTGAATTCAAGGCAGAGGTTTACGTCCTAAGTAAGGAAGAAGGTGGAAGACACACTCCTTTCGTAACAGGATATAAGCCACAGTTCTATGTAAGAACTGCAGATGTTACAGGTGAGGTTGTCTTAGAGGAAGGAGTAGAAATGGTTGCTCCTGGAGACAACACCGAGTTTACTGTTAAATTAGTATCTCCAGTCGCAATTGAAAAGGGAGTTACCTTTGCAATTAGAGAAGGAGGACAGACAGTAGGTCACGGAGTTGTAACAGAGATTATTAAGTAGGTTGAGTATCAGAGGGTAGTTTAAAAGAGCTACCCTCTGAATAGAATAATTTAATTTAGCTCTTTTAAATAGAATGGCAAAAAGTACTGCAAAGATTAGAGTAAAGTTGAAAGGATATGATTCTGTAGTTGTGGATAAATCCGCAAAAAGTATTATAGAAACAGCAATAAGCACAGGTGCTAAGGTTGCTGGACCTATTCCTTTACCAACTAGAAAAAGGAGGGTTGCTGTAAACCGCTCGCCATTTATTTATAAAAGCTCAATTGAACATTTTGAGATAAATACTCATAAAAGAATAATAGATATCATTGATCCTACCCCAAAGACAATAGATGCCCTACAGCATCTACAGATGCCCGCGGGTGTAGATATCGGGATACAGTAATTAGTAATTAATAGATAAATATAATAGATAATGAAGGCTTTAATAGGAATAAAAAAAGGAATGACAAGAGTTTTCAAGGATGACAAAGTCGTTCCTGTAACTATTATAGACACCACCGGGTGTGTTCTTTCACATATAGAACCTGAAGGTTTTGAATTAGGTATTGGTAACAAGAAAAGAAATAACAAGGCAATGCAAGGGAAATACAAGGCATTAGAAGGAGTTCCAGTATTAAGGAAATACTTCAAAGGTGAATATTCTGAAGACTTAAAGCCTGGAGATGAAATAAAAGCCGAAATCTTCTCTGTTGGAGATAAAGTTACAGTAACTGGTATTTCCAAAGGAAAAGGATTCGCTGGAGTAGTAAAAAGATGGGGTTTCAAGGGTGGACCCAGAACACACGGACAATCAGATAGGTTAAGA
>CAYRDH010000075.1:0-1988 GCA_964423025.1 uncultured Candidatus Saccharibacteria bacterium
TTCCCTTTCTTGTTTGCTGCTCTGGTATCTCCATCTATTATTATTACCAAAACATCACCAAACTTCTTGGATTCTAATATGCAGGAGACATGTCCAGGATGAGGTGGGTCAAAAAACATTGAAGTAGCAACTATTTTTTTGCCCTTAAGCTTCTCTTCTCTTATTTTTTCAAATTCTTCTAAGGGAACAACCATATATTTGAGATTAATAAGTTAATAAAAAATGTTACCATATATTTTATCTTGGAGGTATATAGATAATCCTGTAGTCATTAAAATAGAGTACTTTCTTTTGTAACATCTCCCTTTTTAAAGGTAATAACACCAAATCAACCTTACTACAGGACATTGACGTATACAACCTGCTGCATTATGTTATTTACCACATACAATATATTGTGGTTATTTTTATGAAATGTCCATTTTGCTGTAGCGAAGAAACAAAAGTAGTAGATAAAAGAGATAATCGGGAGGATAGCTCTACAAGAAGAAGGAGGGAGTGCCTCAAATGCAACAAGAGGTTTACTACGTATGAAAGGATAGAGAAGGCAGATTTAAGTATTGAAAAGAAGGATGGTTCCCTGGAGAGGTTTGACACTGAAAAAATTCTTAAGGGGATTAAGAAAGCTGTTGATGACGAAAAGATACCAGAGGGGGAGATTGAGGACTTTGTAGATGAGGTTGAGAGGTATGTTTTTAATAAAGAAGACATTGTTAAGTCCGAGGAGATTGGTTTGATGGTCCTTGATTGGTTAAAAACTAAAGATTCTTTAGCTTATATTAGATTTGCTTCTGTATATAAGGATTTCAAGAATCTAGATGAAATTGTAAATGAAATAAAAGATATACAAAAAATTTAAATTATTAATATATAAAAATGTCTGCCCAGAAAACTGCCAAAATGTTCAAGGTCAAGAAGAGAGATGGAAGAATTGTTAAATTTCAGAAAGAGAGATTAGTAACGGGAATATTCAAAGCTGCTGAAAGTGTTGGAGGAGAGGATAGAGAGAGAGCTAATGAAATTGCCGATGAAGTCATTAAAAGATTAAAAGACAAATATCCAAAGAAAGAATATATCACCACAAAGAAAATTGCGGCTGTTACAACTCAGACCCTGATAGATATGGGGCATGGTAAGACCTCAATAGCATTTGAATTGTTTGTGGATCTAAAAAACCAGGTTAAGAATATCAAGTCCCTTATAGATGCTGACACCCTTGTAAGTGGCTATATAGACAAGGTCGACTGGCAAGTTAATGAAAATAGTAATATGGCCTACTCTTGGCAAGGATTAAACCACTACATCTCCTCTACTGTTCAGGCCAACTATTGGTTGCACAGTATATACCCCAAGGAAATTTCTAATGCGAATATAGATAAAGATTTTCATATTCACGACCTAGGAATGTTGGCAACTTATTGTAATGGTTGGAGTTTAGAAGATTTGCTTCTTAGAGGATTTACAGGGGTTAAAGGTAAGATTTCTTGTGCTCCTCCAAAGCACTTTAGTACAGCGTTGGGTCAAGCTGTAAACTTCTTCTATACCTTGCAGCATGAAGCTGCGGGCGCTCAGGCCTTCTCAAGTTTTGATACATATCTTGCACCCTTTATAAGGTACGACAACCTTACTTACAAACAAGTAAAACAGAAGATGCAGGAGTTCCTGTACAATATGAATGTTCCCACAAGGGTTGGCTGTCAGGCTCCTTTTACAAACATTACGATGGATTTGGTTCCAAGTGGTCAATTAGCAGAACAGGGAGTAATTATTGGAGGGAAAATACAGAAAGAGAAATACAAAGACTTTGAAAAAGAGATGGGGATGTTAAACAGAGCTTTTTGTGAAATTATGATGGAAGGAGACGCACAAGGGAGACTATTCTCGTGGCCAATCCCTACATACAATATAACCAAGGACTTTGATTGGGATAATCCTAAATACAAGCCTGTATGGGAGATGACTGCAAAGTATGGTATCCCCTACTTCTC
>CAYRDH010000076.1:0-1985 GCA_964423025.1 uncultured Candidatus Saccharibacteria bacterium
TCTATTACTTTTTCTACACTCTTAGGTAAAACAGACATACTATTTACTAAACATATTCCTTAATTGGTCCATATCCATATCTTGAACCATCTCCTTTTGAAGCTTTTTCTGGTAGTCCTTAAATGCCTCCTTAAAACCCTTCTTAAGAGCCTCAGACATATCTGGAGAAAGATATTCGTCATCTATATGTACATCCTCAAATTCCTGAGCTCCATTCATATATATTACAACCCTTCCATTCTTAGATTCTCCTTTAATCTTTCTTTCCCTTAACTTCTTTTGAAGCTTTTTAGCATCATTTTGCATTTTTAATACTTCTACTGGATTTAACATAATAATTACGACAAAAAACTTAGATAATGAACCTATTATAACCTAAAATGGAAATCTCTACATACCCTCAAATATTGCCTCTATATTTTGGACAACCTTTCCTTTTGCTGACTTATCTTCCTTTTCTTCTTGTTTCTTCTTTTTAATGACAGGTAATTTCCTTAATACAAAATCCGCATCTGATTCTCTTTTTGGTTTCATATTTCCATTTACAGAACAAGACACTATACAATTAGTCCCATAGACCTTCTTGAAAGTTTCAGATATTGCGTTCCTACTCCTTGGAACCTCGATTCTCTCCATATGGAATTGGAAAGGAACTTCTATAAACAAAGTCCCCTTGTCAAAATTAATAATATTAGCACCACCTAAAAAGGCATACAGATGCCCATTAAAAGGCTTAATTTCATTAACAAATTCATCCCATTTCTCTTGTATCTCCTTTACACTTAGATCCTCTCTCTTGACTTCTTTACTTTCCTTCTTTTCTGGCTTTACATCTTTGTCATTAGGAATTCTCTTCTTCACATCCCTATTTACTATCTCCACATCTTGTCCTACCCCACTTTTCATCATTTCGGGGATAATCATCTCAAGAACAAGCGCTTGGTTATTAGCATATCTAATTCTGTTTTCTGCCTCTATGAAGAGATTTATTAGCCTATGAATAAGCTTAATATCTATATCTTTTGCAAAGTCAAATTCCTTCTCTAACTTACCCTTTATCTTTCCGGTAAGAATTCTTCTTAAAATATCTAACACATAACTGGTAAATTGTTGAAGATTAACTCCTTTCTCTTCAAGTTCCTCTATAACAGCTAATGACTTACTACCATTACCCTCTAAAAGATTCTTAAGAAGAAGAACAACATTGTCAAAGTCAGGCAGACCCAATATTTTTCTTGTTTCCTCAAGCGTTATCTCCTTTTTTCTCTCTTCCTGACCCGTATATATCACATCTAAGATGGACAAAGCATCTCGGTAGCTCCCCTTTGCGTTCTGAACTATTACATCTAGAGCTTCCTCCTCAATAGTTATTTCTTCTTTCTTAATAATCTCCCTTATAAGGCCCTTTATCTCCTTCTCTGTACCTAATCTAAAGTCATATCTCTGGCATCTAGAAAGAATCGTTGGAGGCAACTTATGAACATCTGTAGTAGCTAGAATGAAAATTACGTGTGCAGGGGGCTCTTCTAGAGTCTTTAACAAGGCATTAAAGGCTTCTGTGGTCAACATATGGACTTCGTCTATGATATATACCTTGAATTTCCCCTCTGAAGGTGAGAATTCAATCTTTTCCTTTAACTGCCTGATTTGATCTATCCCTCGATTGGATGCAGCATCTATTTCTATTAAATCTAAAAATCTTCCGGCAGCAATACTAAGACAATATTCGCATTCGCCACATGGATTACCATCCTTTTTAAGATTTTTACAATTAACAGCTTTAGCTAATATTCTTGCAGTGGAAGTCTTTCCTGTTCCTCTTGAGCCAACAAAAAGATAAGCTTGAGCAATCTGGTCTGTTTTCACAGCATTTTTCAAAAGCTTTGTAACATGATCTTGACCCTTGATTTCGTCAAAATCACTAGATCTGTATTTTTGGTAGAGGACTGAAGACATGGTTACATACTAAAGCAAAGTTAATCCCT
>CAYRDH010000077.1:0-1942 GCA_964423025.1 uncultured Candidatus Saccharibacteria bacterium
TCTAAATAGTAAGGTTTTCCTCTAAACATACATAAGGCATTTATCTCCATATCTCTATAAATATTCTTTCTAAGTGTTGATGAAATTGCTTCTAAAGTTGCTCCCGTTGTTATTACATCGTCCAGGATTGTTATGCTGGAATATCCCTCTGGGGAGAAAGAGTTTTTAAGAGTAAAGGTATCTTTCTTAATCTTTTCCCGCTCCTCTTTATCTCTTAGAGCTTGGTGACCAGAACCATCCTTTCTTTCTATTAAACCTTCTGCGAATGGAATATTGAAGGACTCTGCAACTCTGTGTGCTATCTCTGTTGTTTGGTTAAAACCTCGATCACGTAATCTACTTTTTGCCAAGGGAACATTTGTTAAAATTGTCCCTTCCAACTTTCCGTCAAAAGTAGATTCCTTAATACTCTCAATAAAAATTTCAACTAAGGTCTCTGAAATACTCTGAACATAATTATATTTATATTTTTTCAAAATAATAGACGACAGAGAATTATATTCCCAGCCAATAAATATGTGGTTAAGAAAACTGTCTTCTTTCTCCTTACTACATTCGTAATGTGTTTTGTAGGAGGGAGAGAGCTTTCTACATATATAACACTCGGGAAGATTTCTCTTAAAGAGTTTTTTACAACGACTACAAAGGTAGTCTCCTTTCTTCTTGCATATACTACAACTTTTTGGGAATATTGTGTCCAACAAGTTAATCATGTCTCATACTCTCAGACCAACATGAAAAATCTCTTAAATTTGTACTAGAATCTCCCTCTCATTGATAAAAACCCTAGATTAAATTATCATATATCCATACCCAATACTTCTAGATTATGTTAAAAATTCTTAAACAAAAAAACAGCGTCCCATTTGTAATGCTTCTTTTGCTTATTACAAAAATCCTTGGATTCTTAAAGTTAAGAACAATAGCTCAACTATTTGGAGTCTCCCATGAATTGGATATTTTCTGGGCAGCTTTCACTATCCCAGATATGTTGTTCATGCTTTTGGTGGCAGGTTCAATAAATGCAGCTGTTATTCCAACATTCTCGGAAATATTTAGAAAGGAGGGAAAAGAATCTCTAAACCAATTCTTTAACCATTTAATGGTTATTATCTCCTCTCTATTTATTTTTATTGCACTTGTTTTATTTATTTTCACTCCTCAGTTAACAACTCTGTTAATAGAGTCAGAAGCTCTACAGGATTTCTTGAAATTTGGACAAAGAATAGGGCCTGAGGACTTTGATCTCTTTGTTTCCTTAACAAGGATCATGATGATATCTCCAATTCTATTAGGAATTAGCAGTCTGGTTACAGGGTATCTGCAGGTAAGAAAACAATTCTTTGTAACCTCTCTCTCCCCACTTTTCTACAATTTGGCCATGATCATAGGTTCTGTGATTCTGGTTGTAGGATTTGATATGGGCGTTGAGGGAATAGCTATCTCTGCAGTATTTGGTTCCCTTATGCACCTTCTTATCCAAGTCCCTAAATTTAGGAATTATTTTGACGGTCGTTTGAGAATTGGTTTTGCAACTCTAATTGAAGGACTAAGACAGAAGAAGACAATGCAAGCTGTTAGATTAGCTTTGCCGAGAACAATTGCTGTCTTAGGAGAAGAAGTAAATACGGTAGTTAATACCCTAATAAGTTTCTCTCTCGCGGCAGGTGCTCTTAGTGCCTACAAGTTTGCCGTAAGTTTACATCTATTCCCAATAAATATTGTTGGGAGTGCAATTGCACAAGTTGCATTACCTAATCTCGCAGAGAGCTGTGATGACGAAGATAAATACTGTAAGGTTCTAAACAGTTCCATACAGAAAGCTCTGTTTCTAGTCTTGCCAATAGTTTCCATTTTAATAGTTCTAAGACTCCCCCTAGTTCGCCGTGCTTATGGAGTAGGTGCATTTGACTGGAGAGCTACCATTTTGACCGCTTGGTGT
>CAYRDH010000078.1:0-1909 GCA_964423025.1 uncultured Candidatus Saccharibacteria bacterium
CTGGTCTCTGGACTGTGATTTTCCGCGCCACGTGAAACCCTGCCGTGCTTTGCACGCAGGGTTTTTTACGTGGGGCTGATTCACAGATGATTAGATTTGCGATAGGGTTTTCCACTCCCCCTTGTCACCCCAGCGAGTCGCGTGCGAGCGAAGCGAACTATAAGCGACGAAAGCTGGGGTCTAGGGTGGATACCTAATGCTCTATTGTTTAATAAAAGAATTAATAGATATAATTTAAATAAATTAATTTAATGATATATAATACAATTATTTTTACGAACCAATCTGGATTCCAGCTTTCGCTGGAATGACAAGGAGTATTATTTCTACGAACCAATCTGGATTCCAGCTTTCGCTGGAATGACAAGGAGTATGTTCAAGCCATGGAACATAATTGACAGTTAATTAATTGTAATTTTGCCTTTTCAAGACTCTTTTTATCATTAACTTTAGCATCAATAAACTTCATCAAAGCCTCTATTTGATCCCTTCTTTTTATTCTTCTGGCTGTAGCCAATCTTCTACTTTGTTTCTTGAGATAGTTTTGCCATTTCTCGGTTATCATTATTGCTTCTTTTGGGTTCTTCTTCCATAGTTCATAGAAGGCCATTGGAGTCATTTGTCCTAAAGCTTGATGAGGTCTAATATGGTTGTAAATATATTCCCATTCAACCAAAGCTTTTTGTTGTTCCTCAAAGTTGTTATACAAATTACCTCTACCATAGAACTCTATTTCATCACTTAAATGAGATCTTTCCACTCTAGGATTATCTGTCGGAGTAGCACTGTTAGAGAAAAATTGAAAGATATTTTTCTCCTGTAGATGCTTAGAAAAACTTCCTCTGTTTTCTGAACCATTGTCTACATTAATACAGGCAACACTAAAAGGTATTCTTTCTAATGCTTTTTCTAAAGCTACAGAAGTTGTTCTACTTTCAAAATCCTTAGTTAATTCCATAGCCCTAATTCTAGTGAAAGAATCTATGCAAGTTTGCTGATACCAAAAACTACTTCTTTCATTAAAACTATTATCTGGCCCTAATTTTATTACATATTTCATATCTTTCTCCACTAGCACCCCTGGAGCTAAATCTTTAATGTCCTTAGGTGGTCTAAATTTAGCTTTTAAAGATATTTCTCTTTCCTTTTTGTTCTTCATAGCCATGGTATTTTTTAATGATAATTTAGCGTTAATTTTCTTATGTAAGTGCAAATACTTGTTTACCGTATTAGGATGTGTTTTTATATTAAAACTATTTTCTAAATGAGCTGATATCTTATCTTTACCCCAACCATATTCATCTCTAATTGAAATTATTTTATCCTCTACCGCCTTAGTTATTCTGTTTCTCTTATCAGTATTTCTTGGAGCCTTAGATTCTGGTTCTAAACTTCTAGGATCTTTGTTATTCTTTTCATATATATTTTTTAGTGATGACAACCATTGTCTAGACACCCCTATTTTGTTTGAAGCCTTGCTAACGTTTCCATCTTGCTCATGATACAAAATATACATCCACCTCAATCTTTTTCTAGCTTCATTTGATAGATGGTACCTATACGGGTTTAAACTTATTTCTGCCTTTGTTTGCATAGATTTAATTAAATTTATTTGTCTTTGTTTAATTAAATCATCTTTTATTGTTAAACTCAACATATTTACCCTGTCTACTGTCAACTATATCATAGGCGAGTGCAGAGTATTGCTTTTTTTCAAAAAATTTGCTATAATATATATATACAGACGAAGGGATATCCAAACGGCTAACTACCCAAGGAGACCCTTTAATAAAAGCCACTAGTTTTTTCTAGTGGTTTTTATTTTTTAATAATATTTTTAATATTTATTAAATAATCAAAGTATTTGGTTGCCAGTTTTTTATACAGTGAAGAAGCATATTTTTTATTG
>CAYRDH010000079.1:0-1854 GCA_964423025.1 uncultured Candidatus Saccharibacteria bacterium
ATCTGTTTACCAAAGATCCAACCAAGTAGTCAGAGTCTCCAGAACCAAATACCTTTCCTAATCTTACCATCTGTCTTAAGATAATCTCGATGTGTAGGTCATCTATTGTTACTCCCTGCTCATTAAATACCTTCTGAACTCCGTCTAGAATATATTTCTGAGCTGTGACCATGTCTGCAACCTCTGTTAATTTCTTAGGGTCTACAGAACCTTCTGTTAATTGGTCTCCTGCCTTAACCTCTTGTCCATTCTTTATTAAGATCTCGATTCCTGGAAGGACGGAGATTGTTTCCTCAGCTTTCACTCTTCCCTTAACAGTAAGGATTCCCCCTTCTAAAGATACAGTACCATCGAATGCAGCTTGTCTCTCTACCTCTTCCATATCTATATACATTATCTGACCGGATTTAACTTCCTGACCATCCTCTACAAGAATTTTCTTTGCTTTAGCTACAACATAGTATCTTGTCATCCTCTTCTCTCCTATGATTGTAATTACAGCAGACTCATCTTCAGCAACTTCTACATTTGCTTTCCCATCTATAGATGCTATTTCTGCTTCAGCTTTTGGTGTTCTTGCTTCAAATAGCTCTTCAATTCTAGGAAGTCCTTGGGTAATGTCGATCTTTGCAACTCCTCCCTTGTGGAAGGTCTGCATAGTCATCTGTGTTCCAGGCTCTCCAATGGATTGTGCTGCTATAACACCGACAGCCTTACCCATTTCTATCTCTTCGTCATTCTCCAGATTCAAACCGTAACACTTCTTACACATTCCTAATGGTGCTTCACAAAGAATAGGAGTTCTTACATAGACTTCTTCTATCCCTGCATCTAGTATTTCATCAGCTACTTCCTTTATGATAGTCTCATTCTTCTTTGCAAGAATCTTCTTCCCATCCTTTACGTCTTGAGCTAAGACTCTTCCGTAGATTCTGTCCTCAAAGTCCTCTCTTCTATCATCACCCTTCTTCATAACAAATCCTTCTCCCTCGTAACCACAGTCCTCTGACCTAATGATTACGTCATGAGCGACATCAACTAATTTTCTAGTTAAATAACCAGAGGATGAAGTCTTAAGGGATCTGTCTGCAATACCTTTTCTTCCACCGTTTGCTGCAACGAAGTATTCAAAAGCACTTAAACCATCTCTATAGTTACTCTTAATAGGCATTGGGACCCAGTTTCCTCTAGAGTCTCTAACAACACCCTTAATAGTAAGAACCTGTCTTGCCTGAATCTTACCTCCGTTACCACCTGATTCAACCATTTGGTAAATAGAGTTATCTTTGTCTAATTTCTCCCATGCTTTATCTGCTAATTCTCCAGCGAAGTCATCCCACATATCAGTAGAGATTTTAATCTTCTCATCCTTTGTCATTAATCCCTGTAGGTAGTTCTCTTGTAATTGTTCATCTTTCTCTTCCATCTTCTTAATTTCAGTCTCAAGATCAAAGTCTACTTCAGAATCTCCCATTGAGAATGAGAATCCTAAATCTGTAGCATACTTGAATCCTAACAACTTAAGATCATCTAGTATTTGAACAACTATATCTAAGGAATTATCCTTCTTAATATCAGTGATTATGTCATTAACACTCTTTATGTTTATCTGTTCATTTACGAACTTGTAGTCTTCAGGAAGAATACTGTTAAATATAACTCTTCCAGCAGATGTGTGGTGTGTCTCACCCTTAATTTTTGCAATTATTTCCTCAGAGATACTTATCTCTCCTCTCTCGTATGCCTTAATTACTAACTCTTCATTTGCAAATAGCTTTGGTTTTTCTACCTTCTCCATATCTGTCATAAGGAAGAATCCAATAACCATATCTTTTGCAGGAGTTGCTAGAACCT
>CAYRDH010000080.1:0-1788 GCA_964423025.1 uncultured Candidatus Saccharibacteria bacterium
AAAAGGCAGCATTCTCGATAAGTTCGTTTCCACATTTTGAACAATACATATTTTTGTTTATTAAATTATTTAATAATTATATCAGAATGTCTATTAGAATGAAGGTATAATTAGACATAACTATATTGTATAATTTATTGATAAATTAATTTCCTCTAAAAATATGGGAGAAGTTCATGTAGAGAAGGATGGTATGGTTCATGTTATAGAAGTAGACGAAGATGGAAAGCCTATTCATGCAAAGAACAAAGAGGAGTTTGTCAAAGAGGATAAAACAGTTTGGGTAGAATGGCAATTTTATGTGTTTCTGTTTTCTTATATGTTATTTCATCTATTCTCAAGGGCTCTAATATTTCATACCTCAAGTGTTATGGGAATACTACACTTTGTTTTAGCCGAAGAAACCTATAGGAATATTTGGTTGGAGAGTAAAGAGATAACACTCAGAAAGGTTGGTAAAACGATATTATGGTTGTTTGTTGGAAATGTAATATTGTTAATTATAGCAGTCATATTCGCTCTCTTAGTGGGTTATTAGTAATTGATAATATTTAACTTTACGTATATTATATTACTATGAGTAGTAACCCATTCTTATCTAAGGAAGTGAAGTTTAAAAGAGTATTGAAGGGGCTTGCTATCACTATCCCATGTACAATAATAATTCTTTATTTAGGTTTCTACTATGTAGATTTAATAGATTCATCCTTAAGGGAACATTATAGTTCTAACCCTCAGGTAGAGGTGTTGGGAGTAGAGGGAGAAACAGATCTAGAAACAGACTTTGAAGAAGAGTACTCAATTGAGTTAGATGAAATTAAAGAAGGGTATGGTATAGATGAATACATATACAATTGGGATGGAGTTATTGAAGGATATTCTTCAGTAAGTAATTATTTAAGGGAGCCAATATTCTATTTCTCAGGAGATAATGCAGAAGTATCTCGAACATGGAGACTAAGAGATGGATATGAAGTAGAATTATATTGCCCTCCTAAATTACTAGAAGAAGTTATTCCGGGAGAATACTACACATGTACAGTTAAGTATAATGACATTTTAGTAAGTGATAATGTACGACGTTTTATTTCCAGTCCAGATGAAGGAAAGACAGTCGATAGTAATGTCAGTATGGTAATTTACTCACCCTTCTCATACAGCATGATTAAAGAGCATGAATTTCTTGTGGTAGGAAGTTATGCCGGTGGATCATATGATGATATCTCTGTGTTTAAATTAGAGGAAGGTAAGCCAGTTAAAAAGCAGTTTATGTATGAGGATAAGTTGGAAAATACTTGGTCAGTATCAAACCCCATGTCATTTGGGCTTGTATCTGGTGGAGATGAGAATTTCAAACTTGTTACCCATCATAGGAATCCAGCAACTGGACCTGTAAATGTATTTAGGATTTGGAGTCTAGGAGAAGAATATTTTACATTGGATAGAACGATTGGTGATATTCAGGAATAATTTTTGTTATAAAATATCTCTTAACTACAGTGTTTAATTATCTTTATTCTTTTCCCCTGTTACCTTTTAATAATGAGGAGGAGCTTTATGAACTTAAGCCACTAGAGTTTTCGGAAAATCTCAGAGTATTATTGTTCTCTGGTAAATCAAAATTTAGTCAGATTCATAATAATCAAGGAATAGTATATCTGTTTATACAGAGTAAGAAGGAAATAAAAGGCTTTGGCGACTATAAAAACCTTTTGGTTATAATACAAATACTGTCTCTATTTACAAACATCTATCTAGAACCGACAAGGGAAAAGTTGGAGGAGAATC
>CAYRDH010000081.1:0-1651 GCA_964423025.1 uncultured Candidatus Saccharibacteria bacterium
GTTGGATATGTTAAGAATTCAATGATTCCTGGTGTAGCTAAGAAGATAGAGAGATCTATTAAGATAATAATGGATTCAGGATTAGATTATGAGTTTAGAACTACATATGTAAAGCCTTTACATTCGTTAGAATCGGCTGAGGGGATTGGTAAAATGATCAAGGGAGCAAAGAATTATTACATACAAAATTTTAGACCAGGTAAGACCATAGATCCTACATTAACTAAAAAGAATTCTTTTACAACTAAGGAATTAGAACAGATAAAGAAGACGATAGGAAAGTATGTAGAAAATGTTCAGATTAGGTAGGATTCTCTAGGACTTTTATGACCTTTCCATTAAACATAACATCTGTGTCTTTATCCAGAAAGATTGGTTGATTAAGAGGGTTTGTAGATTCTGGGTAAAGCGTTATCATGCCATCTCCCTTCTTAAATCTCTTAACAGTTGCACTGTTGTCTATAATGGCAACTACAACGTCCCCATCTTGAATCTCTGCGTCTTTTTGAACTATTAGGTAACTTCCCTCCTCAATATTTTTACCATCTACCTCTGCAAGATCCATAGAGTCCCCTTTAACAATAAGAGCAAAAAGATCTTCCTTCTTACTGACTAACTTCGGATCTATCTTAATATGTCCGAGGTTCTCCTCTTCTGCACTAACAAGTGGGGTCCCTGCATTGGCATATCCCAAAATAGCAACGCCAATTAGGTAGTCGTATACTATCTCTTCGTCGTTATCTACAATATGTATACCCCTTGGGTCTCCAGTCCTAATAATGTATCCCTTTTTCTCGAGCGCGATTAAGTGGTTAACAACTCCCCTTTTTGTGGAGATGCCTAGAAACTCCTGTAGCTCGCCCAGAGATGGGGCGTATCCATTCTCCAAATAACACTGCCTAATTATTCTAAGAACCTTCTCTTGCTTTTTTGTAAGTATACCGCCCATCTTCTTTTTATGATTTATAAGTTAGTAAACTAGTATACCCCTATACTCAAAAGGTATACAAGTACCTATAGAGATATTCTTACAATTTCTTCTCTTGCATAAAGTTATCCTTGATACTATACTGTAATTGTATATATTAATTTAAAATCTCTATTTTATTATGGCAGAAGAAAAACAAGCCAAAAAGGTCTATACATTAGAGGAGATTAAATTCAATGAGGCGAATAAAGTTATGGCTATTTTAGCCTGTATTCCTTTGATTGGATTAATTCTTTTCCTTGTTGAGAAAGAAGACAAATTCGTAAGATACATGGGTGCACAGTTTGCTATTCTAGGAGTTGCAACTATGGTACTTGCTGTAATTCCTGTAATTGGATGGTTGTTAGCTGGACCTGTTATGTGGGTATTAATAATCGTTGGAATGGTTAAAGCTTCCAAAGGTGAAAGATTTGATGTCCCTATGGTTTCTGAATGGGCATTGAAGTTAATGGGTGCTGTATAAAAACTCTTAAGAAGTTTTTTAAAGGGGGAGATATATTCTCCCCTTTTTTTAGATATTATGATAAAATTCATAAGCCTCGGGGAGTAGTTCAGATGGCTAGAACGCTGCGTTTGGGACGCAGAGGCCGCAGGTTCAAGTCCTGTCTCCCCGACCATTATTCCCACTTATAAGATTATTTTCTGTTACCACCCCTTGTTATC
>CAYRDH010000082.1:0-1649 GCA_964423025.1 uncultured Candidatus Saccharibacteria bacterium
TTGTTAAATTCTGCTTCATATACTCCTAGTTTAAACTTCTCTTTAAGATTCTCTATAGTTACATCTGCATCAGTAAAGTTTTCAAATTTAATATTAGAAGGTGTCTCACTTGTTCTAACCAATAACCAAAGTTTATCTGTTACCAAACCTGTTACTACCGCCTCGGAAAGTATTAGAGATTTAATGTCTTGTAAGGAGAAAAAGCTGTATACCTTCTTTCCATTAAATTCTTGTGCTGGATGTGTGTGCATATTAAATAGATATTCCACTGTTACCTTCTTTGGAGCTTTTTTGTGGTAAACATCTGTCCTCTTTGTAACTTTACCATCTATCATTAACTCTCTTCTAAGATATCCCTGCTTAGTAGGATGAACTACATAATTGACCCTTATGTTATGACTACTTCTCACAGATTGGTCATCTCCTTTAACAACAGATGTAAGGACTAACTCTCCATCTGCCCAGAAAAGGGCTATGGCTCTTTCTAAACCATCTTGGTCTGTATCCTTATATATCTTTGATACATCCTTCCAAAAATCTCCAGGGAAGGTTATAGAGGAGGGGAGATTGTATGGGAACGGATAAACACCACTCTCTCTCCACCCAACCATCTTCTTGTAAAAGGAATAAAAGGTAGTAGAGGAATCTGTAGAAAAGAGATTTTTAAATATGTTGAACATAGTAAATATATAATACCAAGAAAAATAAAAGTCAGCACATAACAATTTTGTAAAATCTTGACCTTCATTTTTAAACCTGTAATATATAGCTAGGGTATTTAATATAAAAGCGGCTGGGCAGTGCAAAGGACATTGCTACGAGGCAGGAGTCATCGAGATATCAGCGGATACTCCTAGGTTATATTGTTAGCCTAAAGGTTAAAAACAAACTAACAAAGTTTTAACCAACAATCCCTCTTAGATTTAAATTTGTATTTCTAACACTATTATGTGCGGCATATTCGGTTATTCAGGAAGCAAGGTCACCAACGATTTAGTTTTTGATGGTTTAAAAAGACTAGAGTATAGAGGCTATGACTCATGGGGCATTGCAGTTTTAGATGAAAACAAAATACACCAATACAAAGATATTGGTCTAGTCCAACAAAACCCAGATCTTAAAAAACTTCCAAGGAGTAATGTAGGTATAGGACACACCAGATGGGCAACTCATGGAGGAGTTACCAAGACGAATGCTCATCCCCATATCTCTACAACTAAGGATTTCACTCTTGTTCAGAATGGAATGGTAGAAAACTTTGACACCTTGAAGAAGGAATTAAAGGAAGAGGCTTATAAATTTAAATCTCAGACAGATACAGAGGTTATTGTAAAAATGGTAGAGAGAGAGTTAAAGAAAGGTATCTCTCTGAAAAAAGCGCTAATGAGTGCCTTTAAAAAGCTTGAAGGTAGGAACACTGTTGCTCTACTAGACGCTAAGAGTGACAAGATTTATGCCATAAAGAATGGTTCTCCATTAGTTATGGGTGTCGCTAGAGATGGTATATATCTTGCTTCAGATTCTCTTTCCTTTTCACCACATACTAAAAAAATTATTGTGCTAGATGATTACGATATGGTTGAAATAGAGGGGAAAGATTATGTTATTGAAAATATAAAGGATGGGAAGAAAAAGAAACCTGAGGTTAA
>CAYRDH010000083.1:0-1638 GCA_964423025.1 uncultured Candidatus Saccharibacteria bacterium
AGAGTTGTTGAACAAGCAGAAGGTAAATACATTAAGCAATCTGGTGGTAAAGGTCAGTATGGTCACTGTTGGTTAAGATTGGAACCTAATGAGACTGGTAAAGGATTTGAATTTGTAAATGAAATTAAGGGAGGATCTATCCCTAGAGAATATATACCTTCAGTGCAGAAAGGTGTAGAGGAGGCAATGAAGGCAGGTGTTGTAGCTGGATACCCAGTTGTCGACATTAAGGTCGCCCTCTTTGATGGTTCTTACCATGAGGTAGACTCTTCAGAGGCTGCATTCAAAGTCGCAGGATCTATGGCTTTCAAGGATGGTTGTAGAATGGGAGACCCAATACTCTTAGAGCCAGTAATGAAGGTTGAAGTTGAAACACCGGATTCCCACATGGGAGATGTTACAGGTTCCTTAAGTAGTAAGAGAGGACAGATTCAAGGAACTGAGAGTTTAGGAAATAGCATAAGTAAGATTATTGCTCATGTTCCACTTTCCGAACTTTTCGGTTATACTAATGAACTAAGATCTATTACAAGTGGTAGAGGAAGTGCAAACATAGAGCCTGCTCACTACGCTGAAGTACCAAAGAATATTGCAGAAGAAATATCTGGGAAAGGTAATTAATAGATCCTGGTAGATAGAGATAATTGAACAACCTTTGTAATGTCTAATAAAAGCAAAGCTAACAAAGAGAGATTATTAAGAATCAACGAATTTTTCAAAGAAGGGAACTTCCAGGGAGTAGTAGAGGAGATCAAGCACTGGTTTGAGGATATCAGGACAGGAGAAATAGTTTTTGATTTAGAAAATCTCAGAGTTGTTTACAAAAGAGATTCCCAGCAGGCTATCAATACGGCAATCACAGCTAAGGCAGAAGAGAGGGCAAAGGAGATAATTTGTCCAAGAATTCCTAAGTGGATTGGTCCAGATCATCTTACATTTATAGGGATAATAGGAATAGTAATTGTTTCAATAGGTTTTGTTTTAGGATATTTAAACAGATATTATCTGGGATTAGTTCCTCTTGGTTTGATAATTAATTGGTTTGGAGATTCCTTCGACGGGAGTATTGCAAGATACAGGAAAAGAACCCGACCTAATTATGGCTACTATATAGATAAGATAGTAGATGCTGTTGTAATGATAATGTTTGGTCTGGGCTTGGGACTATCTGGTTTCGTGAAGATAGAGATAGCAATTCTCATGACTACTATCTACTTGGCAATGATGATAAACGTTGATTTACTAGTATATGTGAAGGGTGAGGCAAAGAACTCTTTTGGGTGGTTTGGCCCTACAGAGATTAGAATAATAGGGATAATAGTTTCTGTTGTAATGTTCTTTATTCCAGTTAAATCTTACGACATCTATGGATATTTGGTCACACAATATGATATAGTTGTCCTCGTCCTTTCTGTTCTAATGTTTCTCATTCTTATATCCGAAATAGTCAAGAATGGAATTCGTTTGAACAATGAGGATACGAAAGACTGGTAAAAATAGTTAAAAACCCTTGCAACTATTACCACTTTTTGATAATATTCAACGCAGATTCTTAAAATTAAGAATCTGTGAAGTAGGAAAATAATATATTTAATTTTTTAACAATATATTCATGGCAGATTTTGAAAGAACAAAGCC
>CAYRDH010000084.1:0-1617 GCA_964423025.1 uncultured Candidatus Saccharibacteria bacterium
ATCTCTCTATCTTCTTAGCTACACCAGGAATCATTGAATTCTTAACATATCCAACCTTGGGGTACTTAACATCCATAGCAATATAATCTATAAGACCTGTTTCTATAAAATCCTTGAGCCTATCCGGGAATGTCCCATTAGTATCTAGCTTTATTAAAAACCCCATCTCTTTGACCTTACCTATAAAGGATAATAGATCACTTTGAACTAAAGGCTCACCTCCCGTTATAACTAGGGCATCTAACTTACCTTTCCTAGACTCAAGAAAATCTAAGATCTCTTCCTCACTAAAACTGCCACTCTTCTCAAACCCTTCTATAACTAACTCAGGGTTATGACAATATGGGCATCTGAGATTACAACCATGGGTGAATATAATTGCGGAGATCTTCCCTGGATAATCCAATAGGGAAGACCTCTCTAAGCCACTAATTCTGAGCATATTCTTACTCCTCGTCTATATGGTAGGTTCTTCTATCTGACCACTCAGCCTTTTTCCCAACATTCCATTGAGAAACAGGACTCAGATAACCAACCACACGAGAATAAACTTCGCACTTTTGTCTTGGAACTTTTTTGTTAGACATGATTTAGGTATATAAAAACTTAATTATTTCTCATAAAATGGCATTCCCTCTTCGTAACCAGCTTCTTCATCACACAATGGACAAAACTTATGCTCTCCAGAAATATATCCATGCTTTGGACAAACACTAAAGGTAGGAGTTATAGAGAAGTAGGGTAGCGAATAGTTCTCACAAACTTTCCTAACAAGGTTCTTAACGGAGTTCCCAGTAGGCATCTTCTCTCCGAGGAATAGATGCACAACAGTTCCTCCTGTATATTTAGTCTGGAATTCATCTTGCAAATCTAAAGCTTCAAAAATGTCATCTGTGTAGCCAACTGGTAGGTGTGTACTATTCGTGTAGTAGGGGGTCATAGACTTGTGTGCACCGAGCTCCGCAGCTGTAATTATATCTTTACCAAACTTCTTCCTGTCTGCTTTTGCAAACTTATAAGTAGTGCTTTCCCCAGGTGTCGCCTCTAAGTTAAACAAACTGTTCGTTTCCTTTTGATATTTCTTTAATTTCTCTCTCATGTGATCCATAATCTCTAAAGCAAACTCTCTTCCTTCCTCAGAAGTAACTCCCTTTTCCTTGTCTTTAAAGAAGTTAATCATAGACTCATTCATCCCCAAGATCCCGATTGTATTAAAGTGATTCTTATAATATTCCTTAAATCTCTTTTTAATATTGTCTAAATAGAAACGAGAGTATGGGTAGAGCCCAGCGTCTATATATTTCTCAATAAACTTCCTCTTAATAATAAGGCTCTTCTTGGCTAAATCCATAAGCTCATCTAACCTCTTAAAATACTCTTTCTTATCTTTACTCAAGTAACCTATACGAGGGAGATTAATTGTTACAACCCCAATACTCCCAGTAAGAGGATTGGCTCCAAAAAGACCACCACCTCTCTTCTTTAATTCACGATTGTCTATACGAAGCCTACAACACATACTCCTCGCATCATCTGGATTCATGTCAGAATTCATGAAATTAGAGAAGTAGGGGATACCATACTTTGCAGTCATCTCCCATACAGGCTTGTATTTAG
>CAYRDH010000085.1:0-1594 GCA_964423025.1 uncultured Candidatus Saccharibacteria bacterium
AGAAAGGAGAAATAATCCAACCCCCTCTATTAAAGAGGTTAATTGGATTATACGTAATTAAATGAATGCACAGGACTTAAAGAACAGTATTCTTCAACTCGCCATACAGGGGAAACTTGTAGAACAGAGAGAAGAAGAAGGTACTGCAAAAGAATTATTAGAAAAAATTGAAGTAGAGAAGAAAAGACTAATTAAAGAAGGTAAGATAAAAAAGGAGAAAAAACAACTCAAAATCAGTGAAGATGAAGTGTTATTTGATATTCCAGAGTCTTGGGAATGGACTCGTATGTCCAATGTTGCTGATATGTATACAGGAAACAGTATTCCTAAAAGTATAAAGGAAAACAAGTATTCTAAAGTCAAAAATGGATATGACTATATCGGAACAAAAGATGTAGGCTTTGATTACACAATAAATTATGATAATGGAATAAAAATACCTTTTGAAGAAGACAAGTTTAGAAATTCTTTTAAGGATTCAATACTAATGTGTATTGAAGGTGGTAGTGCAGGTAGGAAAATAGGGATATTAGATAAGACAGTGTGTTTTGGAAATAAATTGTGCTCGTTTAATCTAATTTATGGGGAACCTAGATTTTTATATTATTACCTACAAAGCCCGTTGTTTTTTCAAGCATTCAGAGATGAAATGACAGGGATTATTGGGGGGGTCAGTATCACCAAATTAAAAGGTATCATTGTCCCTCTTCCTCCTCTAGAAGAACAAAAGCGCATCGTAGCGAAAATCGAAGAGTTAATGCCTTATGTAGATAAATATGATGTAGCGTATTCTGAAGTCAAGGAACTGAATAAAAAGTTCCCGGAAGATATGCAAAAGTCTATTTTGCAATATGCTATCCAAGGCCAGCTGGTAGAGCAGAGAGAAGAAGATGGAACGGCAGAAGATCTATACAAGCTGATTCAAGAAGAAAAGAAAAAGCTGATTAAGGAAGGCAAGATTAGAAATATAGAAACTTATTCTATAATTACTGAAGATAATATCCCATTTGAAATCCCCGAAAGTTGGAAGTGGGTTAGATTAATTGATTTGTTAGTTGAGAAGCCTACAAATGGTTTTTCACCAAAAGGTGTGGATTATGAAACAAGAATAAAGAACATAACTTTGACGGCTACCACATCTGGAGTGTTTAAAGAAGCAGAATATAAGTATGTCGATATAGAAATCGATGATAACTCATCTTATTGGTTGAAGAAGAATGATTTGCTTATACAACGCAGCAATTCAAGAGATTATGTAGGTACCAGTTGCGTTTATACTGGGGTAGATAACAGTTTTATTTATCCAGATCTAATTATGCGAATGAGAGTGCACTCAGAACTATTGGTGAATTATATCGATTATGCACTCAAAGCACCTTACAATAGAAAGTATTTCAGAGAAAATGCTTCTGGAACATCCGAGAGTATGCCTAAAATTAATCAGGGTACTGTGAAGGAATCGTTGATTCCACTCCCCCCACTCGCAGAACAACAACGAATTGTAGAGAGGATAGAAGAACTTCTACCATATACAAAACAGCTTGTGAAGGAGTAAGAATAATTACCTCTAAGACCAATTTATTGAGCTGAATTT
>CAYRDH010000086.1:0-1529 GCA_964423025.1 uncultured Candidatus Saccharibacteria bacterium
TTTTCCTAGTGAATGGGATGATGGTATATGGTGGAATAGAGTTTCTTACTGCACTGCTAATCTACTCGGTCATGACAAGTTTGGTATGGGTTATATAGATTACCAATTTCCAGAGGGTACAGTTAGAAAAGCGGATGAATTCCTTGCAAATGAAGAGCATATTGGTAATACAAAAGTAGTTGGTTAGATACTCTTCCTAAATTTCTCTTCGATAGTATCGAGAATAAATTTCATCTCATTGTAGGAAACATGTCTCGAGGAATTTACCCCCTTGGTTCCTGCCCTCCTCATTCTGGTTTCAGCAAATTCACCACTAGAATACCTCTCGTCTGTCCTTAAGAATGGGTTCGGATCGCTAGCTGTGGTAAGAAGATACAACTCCCTTGTTACTGCAGCCATCACCTGTGGATCATACTCTACTTCCCCTTTCTGTATGGCACTAATCGTGTTCATATAATTAAGGACTTTGGTCCAACCATGAATCAGATTAACCCAGGGGGACTCTAATAGGTTTTCCTTACTAAAATCTAAAGCCTCTCCTTGTCTGTACTTCTCAGGGATTACAATATCCTCAGGAAAGACTTGAAATACAGCATCCGCTTTCGCCTTGACCTTGAGATTACTTGTGCTTGTTACCTCTACAACTTCAAACCTTGGCAATTCCGTGTTTTCAAGAATTGAAACTAATTGGGAGGCAATATCTTTCTCGTAATGGGTAGGCTCCATCCCAAATGTCTTATATTCCAAAAGGACCCTGTCTTCTCTCTCTAATTTAGGAAATTCCCCTTCCTGATATTCAATCATACTTAATTATATCACAGAGCTTAAATAACAAAACTTTTCAAACGAATTATACATGTATATAATAAAAACATATGAAAACTTTAGTAATTTATGATTCCTATTTCGGAAACACCGAAAAGGTAGCACAAAAAATACACTCCTCCTTAGGAGAAAATGCAACTATTAAAAAAGCTGAAGACTTCACACAGAAAGACTTAGAAGGTATAAACATTCTAATAGTGGGATCTCCCACAAGAGGATTTAACTACTCTGAAAGAATAAAGCCACTATTAGGTAAAATTCCCGAGAATTCTCTAGCAGGAATCAAGGTCGCCTCTTTTGATACAAGGATAGACGAGCAAACAGTAAAACCAAGAATCTTGAAATTTCTGATGAGCACATTTGGATATGCTGCAGAGAAGATACAAAAGACTTTAGAGAAAAAAGGAGGAGAGAAGATAATAGAACCAATGGGCTTTGTAGTAAAAGACTCTGAAGGACCATTACAGGAAAATGAATTAGAGAAAGCAGAAATCTGGGCTACGAAAATAAAGGAAGCTTTATAACAAACTCGGCCCCATCTTTATATTCAGTATTAACATAAACACTACCGTTGTGTCTTTCTATTATCTCCTTTGTTATAGCTAACCCTAATCCACTACCACCCTCTTTCCTAGACCTACCCTTATCCAATCTATAAAAACGCTCAAATATCTCTTTAGCCTTCTCCTTAGGAACTCCCCTAC
>CAYRDH010000087.1:0-1528 GCA_964423025.1 uncultured Candidatus Saccharibacteria bacterium
AGATAAATTAAGACCAGGAGTTTTACATGAGGTAAGAGTCTGGGTCGCAAACACAAAGAAGATTGACTTCGGTGACAAGATTGCAGGAAGACACGGAGACAAGAACACTATTGCTGCAATTAGACCTGTCGAAGACATGCCATTTACTGAAGATGGAGAGCCGGTAGATATTGTTTTGACCCCAACATTCCTAAAGAGAATGAACATGGGACAGGCAGAAGAGGTTCACTTTGGTAAGTACGCAGAGATGTTGAATGAAAAGTTAGCATTCCCAATTTTTAAGGGAGAAAACTTAGAGTGGCTGAAGAAGGAATTGAAGAAAGCAAATGCGGATATGGCAGAGAAAGAAGATCTTTATGATGGAAGAACAGGAAACAAGTTCCCAAGACAGATTACTGTCGGAAAGAAGTATGTCCTTAAATTACATCATATAGCTGACGAGAAAGTACATGCTAGATCTACTGGACCATACACTGCTGTATCTCAGCAACCTCTTGGTGGTAAAGCACAAATGGGAGGCCAGAGATTCGGGGAAATGGAGGTCTGGGCATTAGAGGCACATGCTGCACCTTATGCTCTTCAAGAAATGTTGACCATTAAGTCAGACGATATTAAAGGTAGGTCAGCTGCATATAAGGCGATAATACATGGGGATAAAATAGAGAATGTAAATATCCCAGAATCATTTAAAGTTCTGGTTAAGGAGTTGAATGCTCTTTGCCTGAATCTGGATTTAATTTCAACTCAACCAACCCAAGAGGAGGTTAAAGAAGATGAAGAAAAATAAAAACGGTTTTGAAAATTTTGATGTCTTGCAACTAACCCTTGCATCTCCAGATCAGATTCTAGAGTGGTCTTATGGAGAGGTTACAAAAGCAGAGACAATTAACTATAGAACATTCAGATCTGAACCAGATGGATTGTTCTGTGAGAAAATCTTTGGTCCTACAAAAAACTATGAATGTTACTGTGGTAAATATAAAAAGATTAGATATAAGGGAATAGTTTGTGACAAGTGTGGAGTAGAAGTTACAACAAAAGACTCTAGAAGAGAGAGAATGGGACACATAGACCTTGCTGTCCCTGTTACACACGTTTGGTTTGCATACGGAATTCCTAACAAGATGGCTATCGTTTTAGATATCCCTCATAAAAAACTCCTCTCTGTTATCTACTACACAAGATATATGGTTATCGAGGTGGAGAAGAAGAAGAGATTGGAGATGCTTAAGAAAGCAGAAGCTCTTAAAGGAGATGAAGTTACGGCATTAGAAGAGGAACTCAAGGAGGAACTCAAGGTTACAGAATCAGGATACGATGAACAGCTTAAGGAAATTAAAAAATCTAAAGACAAGGGAAATGACTTCAAGATTAGTCAGATAGAGCACAAGAGGAATCAGGCTCTTGCTAAAGTAAGAAAGGAATTTGCAGAGAAAGAAGAGCAGATAGATTCTTTCTACGAGAGAATTAACCAAATAATAGGAAGGGTTAAAGTAGGAAGCGTTATATCTGAGGATGAATTCTCCGA
>CAYRDH010000088.1:0-1527 GCA_964423025.1 uncultured Candidatus Saccharibacteria bacterium
GTATAATGGCTTTATGAAATCTATACTGATATATACGTTACCCACCTATCCTCATCTTGATCAAATAAAAAGATCTGGTATTGAAGTTTTTGTATTAGATCAGAAACTTAAAAAGGGTATAAAAGATCTAGAAAGAAAACTCTCCAGAGGCGATTATTATTTTATCTTGGGTGTTGCTGACAATAAAGGTAAATCTAAGATAGAATCTAAGGCTGTAAACAACTTTAATTCTCGTAAAAAAGTAATATCAGATGGTCCTGGAGAATATAGAATGTTTTGTCCTGATAAAGAAGATAGAAAAAATATTCTTCCAGGAATAGAGAAGAACGGGGCATATACAACCAGTTTCTGTAATTATACGATGTATAATATACAGCACTATCTATCTGTTAATGAGATTGATCTTTTCCATATGTTTGTTCACTTAAATTCTGATGATATTGTTTCAATACAAAATTATCTTTACGAAATAGATAGACCCTCCAGTCCACTATCCATGCTCAAGAAAGCTCAAGCTTGGCGGAAAACATATGATTTGATTGAGCCTCAATTAGAAGGAGATATTGAACTATGGCTAGTTGGTACATATTGTATCATTCAAGCATTAGAACTTTACCTAAAATCATATATTATCTTCAGGAACCCAATGTATCTAAGAATGAACCTTATAAAAAAGGATTTCAAACATAATATTAAGAAGATGATATTGGAAATTGAGAAATATGGTCCAGAAATGCTACGCCAAGATCTTTTAGTAGTATACAAAAATCTCCCTACAGATGGGAGTGGAAATATTAAGGACTTTACAGATTTGAGATATGGAAGAACAGGTGATGTGACTTCATTTGAGAATGCGAATTCTATAGCTGATTACTCTGCGGATTTCAAAAAAGTGTTTGACTATATAGATAAAGTAATTAAAGAAAACTCTCGTGATTACTATGATCAACACTTAAAGAAACAGTAATAACGTCATAGAAGTTTTAAGTTCCAAGCTCTCCAACACATCCCACCATTTCAACCTCAATTTATTGTCAACTCCTTTTAGAGTGTGTAGAATGTAGTAGTTAAATACTATAAATTCTTTACATTATTAACATATGACAGTAGGGAAAATAGTGGTTACTGCTGTGGGAGGATTAATCCTTGGCCTAATAACAGGTTTAGTAACTAGAAACATAATCGTTGCAATCCTCTTTCCAATATTATTAATAGGATTCCTTCTAATGTGGAGAAGAATTAAACAAGAAACCCCAGTAAAACCAGAAAAGAAAGATGAAAAAGGTAAGGTTATTGCTGTTAAGAAAGAAGTAGAAGTTAAGGTTAAAGAGGACCAGCCTGAGAACCAACCTAAGCCAACACCTCAGGTTAAAAATCCAAACCCTCAAGTGAATAATTACCAACAACCAATGCAAGATCAGTCTCAACCACCAGTATCTACAAACTATCCCCCAAGACAGAGTCTCAGATAAGGACGATTAGCTCAGCTGGTTAGAGCACTACATTCACATTGTAGGGGTCGTTGGT